>CAYWLE010000046.1:0-10907 GCA_964458825.1 uncultured Oscillospiraceae bacterium
CCTTGACAAATCTCGTCTCAGTTCGCCTTCCTGTGCATCTTTGCGCCAATGCACAGCAGCAGTACTACGGGGAACGTGATGCCCGCCAGTATGCCAGCCTTCATATTGTCGCCCAGCGCGCCGGAAACCATGCCAACCACCGTGGGGCCGAGGGAGCAGCCCATATCGCCCGCCAGCGCCAGCAGGCAGAAAAGCGCGCTGCCGCCGCGCCGCAGCGACGCCGAAGCCATGGAGAAGGTGCCCGGCCAGAAGATGCCCACCGAGAAGCCGCACAGACCGCAGCCCAGCAGGCCAACCACCGGCCACGGGCTGAGGCTGATAATCAGATAGGCAGCCACGCACAGCAGGCAGCAGCCCAGCATGAAGCGCTCCAGCCGTATTTTCTCGCCATACTTGCCGTAATATGCGCGGGCAATGCCCATGCAGATGGCAAAGAACATCGGACCCATCAGGTCGCCCAGCGTCTTGCTCACGCCCAGCCCCATCTCTGCAAAGGTGGACGCCCACTGGCTCACCGCCTGCTCGCTGGCTCCGGCGCAGAGCATCGCCAGCATCAGCAGCCAGAACAGGCCGCTGCGCATCAGCTCCGTCAGCTTCATGCCCGTTTCACCCTCCTTCATCAGCGGGGCGATGGGCACGCGGGCAAAGGCGATGGCGTTTGCAAGCGGAACCAGCGCCCACAGCACGGCCAGAATCCGCCAGTTTTCAATGCCGAAAATGGCAAAAAACAGCGTAGAAAGCAGAACAACGCCCACATGACCCCAGCAATAGAAGGAGTGCAGCAGGCTCATTGCCTTCTCCTTGTTGGCGGTGGGGCATGCCTCCACAATGGGGCTGACCAGCACCTCCAGCAGGCCGCCGCTCAGCGCGTAAACAGCCATTGCCACCAGCAAGCCAGCATAGGGATCGGGCATGACCTCCGGCAGGATGGTCAGCAGCACCAGACCAGCGCCCGCAAACACGTGGGCAAGCACAGCCAGCGGCCGATAGCCAATGCGGTCTACGATCACCACCGACAGCGCATCCACCAGCAGCTGAAGGAAGAAATTGATGGTTACGAGCATCGTTATCTTCTCCAGAGAGATGCCGTAGCTTGTATGGAAGGTGAGGAAGAGGAGCGGTGCGAAGTTATTCACCACTGCCTGCACGATATAGCCCACGAAGCAGGCATACATGGTGCGGCTGTATTTGTCTTTCATGGAAGCATTTTCCTCCTGTTTTGGGGTTTGAGTGATTGGTATGAGATTGGTATGTGATTGGTCTAAAATTGACCGGAGATGGGTATGGAATGGGTCTTGCATTGGCTTGAACAGCCACAAACCGGCGCCCTGAAGGCTTCGAGGTAGGTTCGAATGCAGGATTGAATATCCAAGCTTTGTCTATTCGCCGCAGGGCGCTTATTTTCCTGCATGAGGGGGAGGGGTGCGCAGGAAAATAACGCGGGCATGGAGCGGGGCTTTTTAGGCTGTTCAGGAATGGCGCTTTCAGACCGCTGACAAAGCTCACAAACACAAAAAAAATCCAACCAGTCGAAGAAGATTGGTTGGATTTTTGCTTTCTTGCCTTGCAGGCTTTCTAGTCTTGCAGGCTTTCTCATCATTCTGCAAAGCATTGACTTTATCAATGCTTTGTTAGGCTTCCTGCATTTTGTCAATGGGAAGGTAGACGGAAAAGGTGGTGCCCTCGCCGGGGGCGCTGCCCACGGTGATCTTGCCGCCGCAGAGATCCACAATGCGCTTCACCAGAGAGAGGCCGAGGCCATTTCCATCGGTAGCGTGGGCGGTATCTCCCTGATAGAACTTTTCAAACACGCGGCTGCGGGTGGCTTCATCCATGCCCTCGCCCTCGTCCCGCACCTGCGCCACGATGAAATCCTGCACGCGCATGCAGCTAACCTCCAGCACGCCGCCATGGGGGGAGAATTTGATGGCGTTGCTGAGCAGGTTCAGCCAGACATGGCTCATCATTTCCTCGTCGCCCTCATAGAGCAGGGGATCCAGCTCCAGACGCAGCTCCAGCTCCTTATCCGACCATTGCTTTTCCATAATGAGTATGCAGCTGCGAATCTGCTCGTCCAGCGGATAGCGGGTCTTGTTGGTGATAATCTGCTGGTTTTCCAGCTTGGTCAGCAGCAGCACGTTGGCGGACATATTTGCCAGCCGCTCCGATTCGGATACGATAATGCGGGTATATTCCTTCTTCTGCTCCTCGCTGATATCGTTCCGCTCCAGCTGCTTGGCAAAGCCGCGGATGGATACGATGGGGGTTTTGAATTCATGGCTGAAGTTATTGATGAAATCGGTGCGGAACATCTCTATGCCGCTGAGCTCCTGCGCCATATGGTTGTAGCTGGATACCAGCTCCTGCATTTCGCCAACGCAGTCCTCCTCCTGAAGGCGGACGGAGAAATCCCCCTGCGATACCCGGCGCATGGCTTCGATGAGCTTATGGATGGGGCGTATCTGTCGCCTGCCGAACGCCATGGCCAGCAGCAGGGCAAATACGATGCACAGCAGCACCAGAAACATGGGCCAGAAGGTCGAGTGGGTGAGCGGCTTCATGATGCCGGTACGCAGTATGAGCATATAGGAGGAGCTGGTCATGAGCCCGGCATTGATGAGCACGGCCACGACGAAGGTGGTCATCAGCCAGCCGAGGGACACGCGTTTTCTGCGGCGCTTGGTTGGTTTGCTGCGCTCGGAGCCATCGCGGCGCTTCATGTGCGCTTCACCGCCTTATAGCCAAGACCGCGGACGGTGACGATTTCGAAATCCTGACTGCTGCGGAAGCGATCCCGCAGGCGGTTGATGTGTACATCCACGGTGCGCTCGTCGGATTCGCTGTCCATATCCCAGATTTCATCCATGAGCTGGCGGCGGGTGAATATCTTATTCTGGTAGGAGAGGAGCTTATAGAGCAGCATGAACTCCTTCTTGGGAAGCTCCATCACGCCTGCGGCACTGGTGACGGTGAGGGAATCATAATCCAGCACCGTGGAGCCGATCTCCAGCCGATGCTCGTTTACGATGCGTGAGCGCCGAAGTAGGGCTGCGATGCGAAGAAGCATTTCTTCTTCATCCACGGGCTTGACCATATAGTCGTCCGTGCCGATTTGGAAGCCCTTATGCTTATCGGCGGGCTTTTCCTTTGCCGTGACCATGAGGATGGGTATCTCGCAGCCGGATGAGCGCAGGGTTTCGGTAAACTCATAGCCGTCCATGCGGGGCATCATGATATCCAGCACAATCAGATCCACATGCTTGCGATCCAGTATTTCCAGCGCCTCCACGCCGTCGCAGGCGAGGATCGGCTCATAGCCATTTTGGGAAAGCACGGCCTGCATCAGCTTGCGCATGTTGGCGTTATCCTCGACAACCAGAATGTGAAACATGGCTCTCACCTCATTTTATCTTCCCTTCATTTTAGCACGGGGATATAAACTTAGTGTGAAGTTGAACGGGCGAGCGGGCTTTTGCGTCTAATATGGGAGGATGGACGGTTTTTGTGCGAAAATGGATATGCTTCGTTTACACGCAGTTCATGCATGCCTTGTAAAATAGAGAGCGGAGGAATGAATACATGGATAATTCAATCGCAACCATCAGCGGCGATACGCTACAGCAGCAGTATCGGGAGCTGATGCAGCTATATGACGGCGCGATTCGCGAGGTACGCACCAAGCTGGAGGTTTTGGATGCGGAATTTCGCGTGCGCTATGCCCGCAACCCCATACACCATATCGATTCGCGGCTGAAGTCGCCCATGAGCATCACAGGGAAGCTCCAGCGCAAGGGTCTGCCGCCCACGCTGGAGGCTGCCGAGGCGAATTTGAACGATATCGCCGGCGTGCGGATCGTGTGCAACTATATAGACGATATATATCATGTGGCGGAGCTTCTGACCCGGCAGCGGGATGTGGAGCTGGTTTCGAGGCGCGACTACATAGAGAACCCCAAGGAATCCGGCTATCGCAGCCTGCATCTGGTGATACGGATACCGGTGTATCTATCCAGCCATACGGAGCTGGTGCCGGTGGAGGTGCAGATACGAACCATCGCCATGGATTTCTGGGCGTCGCTGGAGCATCAGCTGCGCTACAAGAGCGATCAGGAAACCACGCTGAAGCTGCGCCGCCGCCTTCAGCACTGCGCCGAGGCCAGCGCGGCGCTGGATAGGGAAATGCAGTCGATTTATCGGGAGATTCATGGTCAAGTGGAAAAAAGCACTTGCACTGAGACGGATTTTCAGGCATAATAGAAGCCATAAAGCATTACTTATGGAGGCCGAGATGGAAGAGAAACGCGATAACACCGAAATTCAGGCGCAGAACGGTGCGCCCGAGAACACTGAAGCTCCTGCTGTAGAGGAATACAATGCAAGCTTTGAGCCGGATGCAGAGCCTGTACTCAGCGACGAGGAATTGCAGGACACGCTGCTGGAGGATTCCGACATGAACGGCTTCCAGAAGTTCATTGCCAAGCTGGACGACAAAAAATGGAACCTTTACCAGCGCATACTGGGCGTGCTGCTGGGCGGAGCATCCTGCGCGGCGCTATTCTGGAAGGGCAGTGCGGACAACGAGAGCGCCTTTTCGTGGTCGCTGGTGATCGCCATCGTTATTGCCATATGGCTGCCCAATATTCTGGAACGGCGGGGTCTGCGCAAGATACCCAAGGCACGCACAACCATGGCGATCACGATGGGCGTGATCATCGTGGCTTACTTTGCCGTGATTGGTATCCGCACGGGCTTTAATTTCAGAGGATAAGGGAAGCTGCGGAAGATCTGTGGAAAATCCGTGGAAAATGGATGAGTGGAGCAGGCTTTCCGGCAGCAAAAGAGGCGTCCAAGCGATGGACGCCTCTTTTGCGTGCGGGGAGAGTTTATTGCTGCGCGAGGGTGGATTCGAGATCATCCAGAACCTCTATGCCCCAGCCTGCGAGTTTGGCTCGGGCGGCGGCGTACAGCTCGGCGCAGTCCAGCTCGGCGGGGCTGTGGGCGTCCACGCCAATGACGGCACGGTTGCCCACCTCCGCAGCGATGCGCCAAAATTCATCGCTGGTATAGCCAATGCAGCCCTGTGCGCGGCTCCTTGGGTTGCGCAGCATGCCAAGGAGGTTATACTCCAGCGGCATATCCAGCCGACGGGCGGCGAGGCACAGCTCCCGGCAGACCTGCTCGGCTGTCTGATCGAAGGCCGGGTAGCGGTGGAGGAAGAGGTCGGGATGGGCGAGATAGATAAAAAGCCCGCTCTCCATGCCTGCAATGGTGCTCTCCATATAGCGGCGGGCATATTCCGGCGTAGAGCACCTGCCGAAATAGAGGCTGCCGTATTCATCGGTGGTATCGAAATGGTTGCCAAGGATGAGGTAATCCACCCTGCCCTCTGCCCGCAGCTGACGCAGCCACGGATAGAACTCCGGGAATGCCTCGCACTCCAGCCCGCAGTGGATGCGGATCCGGTTGGCATACTGATCGGCAAGGGAGCGGACGGCGGCGATATAGCCGTCCAGCTCGGATATGTGCATGCGCATGTTTGCCACGAAATCGGATCTGTAGGGCCACGCCGTGTGGTCGGCAAAGCCAAGCACGTCAAAGCCGCTCGCAACGGCCTGCTGCACATATTCCTCCTCCGTGCCGGTGGCATGCATGCAGCGCGGGGTATGGGAATGGTAGTTTGCCAGCGGACGACGATTCATCAAAATGCACCTCGTTTTACAGGATATGGTATGGATATGGAATATGCTTCTATTATACCCCGCCAAAGTGATTGCACGATTAAATTTTTGTAGATTTCCTAAGCCTTGATAAAGCTGCCATTTTGGCTTATAATAGTGGAAAAGCGCCGATCGAAGCGGACAGAGCCTGCTCTTTGCTGGCTCGGCCGACCTTCTGGAGCGGACAAAGGAGATAGAAAACGATGAAGATCGTAGTATTGGATGCTTATGCGGCCAACCCCGGCGACCTGAGCTGGGAGGCGATGGCTGCGCTGGGCGAGCTTTGCCTGTATGACCGCACTGCCCCCGACGAGGTTGCCGAGCGGATCGCGGATGCGGAGGCTGTGCTGACCAACAAGACGGTGCTCACCCGCGAGGAGATGGCTGCCGCACCGAAGCTGCGCTATGTGGGCGTGCTGGCCACTGGTTACAATGTGGTGGATACCGCCGCGGCGCGGGAGTTGGGCATCAGCGTAACCAACATACCCGCCTATTCCACCGATTCCGTGGCGCAGCTGGTGTTTGCGCTGCTGCTGGAGATATGCCACCATGCGGGACACCACTCCGAGGCTGTGCATGCCGGAAAATGGACGGCCAGCCGGGATTTCTGCTTCTGGGATTATCCGCTGATGGAGCTGGCGGGCAAGACCATGGGCATCATCGGTTACGGTCGCATTGGCAGAAGGGTGGCGGAGATCGCCCGCTGCTTCGGCATGAAGGTGCTGGTTTGGACGCGCACGCCCCGCGACCCGGAATGCGTGCCGCTGGAGCAGCTGCTGGAAAAGAGCGACGTGGTGAGCCTGCACTGCCCGCTCTTCCCAGAAACCAAGAACCTCATCAACGCCGAAACCATAGGCTGGATGAAGGATGGAGCCATACTCATCAATACCTCCCGCGGTCCGGTGGTGAACGATCATGACCTGCGCGCCGCCCTGGACAGCGGCAAGCTCTATGCCGCCGGTCTGGACGTATCCACCGTGGAGCCCATCCCCGCCGATAATCCGCTGCTGGGCTGCGACAGGGTGATTTTCACGCCCCACATCGCTTGGGCGACGAAGGAGGCTCGGGTGCGGCTGATGGATATCGCCGTGGAAAACCTGCGCGCCTTCAAGGCTGGCTCGGCTGTAAATGTGGTGAACTGAGCGGAAAAACTTGGTAAGCTGAGCTGAAATCGGGAGGCTATGCTCGCAAAATGACGCGATGGCATGGCTTCCCGCTCTTTTTTGTCATATTCTCCCTTGATCTTGAATATATTTGATAATATAGACATTTATTTCAAAATTATTACAAAGCGATTGATTTTCGAAATAAACTGTCGTATAATATCGAAGGAATGAAGGGAGGTTGACGCCTATGCGCAGGTTGGTTGCGGCTGGGATGCTGCTGGCAGTGCTGGCATGCGCGCTGATACCCTCTGTGAGCTTTACCGAGGATCGGGACACGGTGCTGCTGGCGCGTACGATATACGCGCTGGGGAAGGGCGAGAGCTATGAAACGAAGCTGGCGCTGGGCACGGTGGTGATGAACCGGCTGGAGAACGGCTGGTTTGCCGACAGCCTTGGCGAGGTGCTGCGGGAGCAGCAGCAGTTTCCCTCGGGCAGCCGCTATGATGAGGATAGCCTGAGCGCCGCCCATGCGGTGCTATCCGGCAAGCGCGTGCTTGCCGCCGACGCGCTCTACTATCAGGCTGCGGATGCGAGCGAGAGCTGGGGCAATGCCAACAGGGTCGGCAGCGCAGGAAGCTACAATTTCTATTCGGTATCTGGAAATATATAAAAAAACGAACGACCGTCCGGCGGGATGGTCGTTCGTTTTATCTATGGCGAGCCTATGAAGGTTATATGGTTCGGGTGAATATCGCGCCGGGAACGAGGCTGGCTGCATGGCGAGCCTCCTCCTCGGTGGAAAAGGCGGCGAACACGGTGGAGCCGCTGCCCGTCATGCGCACAAAGCGTGCGCCGAGGCTCAAAAAGCGCTCCTTCAGCGCGGCGATTTCCGGCATGAGGGCGATGGCCGGAGCCTCCAGATCGTTTGCGCTCAGCCGCTGGGCAGCCTCCAGATCGCCGCGGAGCAGCGCCTGTGCGAGGGCGAGGTTATCCAAGCTGGTGGATGGATAGCCGCCGTCGCTCCAAGCCTTGAATACCACCGGGGTGGATAGACCGCCGCCGGGCGTGACCATTGCAAGCGGGATGGCGGGCGTGCCTTCGCAGGGAGTGAGCTGCTCGCCCACGCCGCAGGCACGGCACATGCCGCCCTGAAGGCAGAATGGCACGTCTGCCCCCAGCTTTACGCCGATGGCGGATAGCGTGCGCAGGGGCAGGCGCAGGTTCCACAGCTGGTTCAGCGCCAGCAGGGTTGCCGCACAATCCGCACTGCCGCCGCCAAGACCGGCGCGGGAGGGGATGCACTTTTTCAGGCGGATGCGTGCGCCCATATGCCTGCCCAGCGCGTCGTTCAGCGCCTCCGCCGCACGCAGCACCAGATTGCCGCTTCCGGCGGGAACCAGCCTGCCATTGACCTCCAGCGTGAGCCAGCGCGCATTTTCGAAGCTCAGCTCATCGCACAGCTCGATGCGCTGCATGAGCATATCCAGTTCATGATAGCCATCCGGTCGCTCGCCACAGATGGACAGCGACCAATTGATCTTTGCCCGCGCCTGTACACTAAGCCTCATACAGTCCTCGCCGCCTCCTGAAGCAGCGCGGCACGCTCCACTGTGGGAAGCTGGTGGAGCGTCTGTTTGCCGCTGCCCAAAATAAGCAGCAGGATGACGACCAGCACGGCCAATGCAGCCAGAATGCCCCAGCGCAGACCTTGCTTTCCTTCGCCGCGCTTATTCCGATTGCGCTTGCTTGGCTTGGCGGAGGATGGCTGCTCCGGCTTGGCTGGCTGGCTCGGGGGACGGCGGGTATAGCTGTCGCCGCCGGTTCGAGCGGAGGAGGCGCGGCGGTTCGGCTCATAGCCGACGCGGCTGCGGTAGCTGCCGCTGGGTTGGCTGCGGTAGGAGCCGGTGGGGCGCTGGCTGCCTGCTCCGGCGGAGTTGCCAAAGCGACCCGCATAGCCGGCGGAGGTGCCTTGCTTCTCCACGGCATAGCGGCGCGGCTGGCTGCGCTCGGAGGCGGCTGCCCTCGGGCGGTCGTGCTTGTCCATCTCTCTGGCTCCCTTCTGTGGGCTTGATTTGATCTGCAAGTTTAGTCTGCCTCGAAGTCATCGGGGGCTTCGTCGGCATTGTCCTGCGCGGCGGGACGGGCATAGATGGGGATGCTGATGCGCGGCTCCTCCGGCTGGGCGTCGGCAGGGGAGGCTTGGCTGGCTGGCTCTGGCTGGACTTCGGCAGGCTGCTGTGCGCCGTCAAAGCCGCAGACCGCACAGAAGCGCTCGCCATCCTTGAGCATTGCGCCGCAGACCGGGCAATAGCGCACATCATCCAGCGAGGGCTTTTCCTCCGCCTCGGGCGCGACCTCGGGCATGCGCCTGCCGCAGTTGGAGCAGAAGCGGGCGTCCTTGCTCACCGCCGCGCCGCAGGAGGGGCAGCGGTTCTGGTTGCGCAGCTGCATGCGCTGGCGCTCCAGCTGCTCGATATGCTGGCGCAGCTCCAGCGCCCGATCACACAGCTCCTTGAGGGCGGCGCCGTCCTTACCCATGCTATCGACATAGGTTCGACCGATCTGCTCATAGACAGAGGCGAGGTCGTTGGCTGCGCTGCGGCTCTCGCCTGCGAGGCGTGCCGTTTCCACGCTGCCCTTGGTCTTGCTGCTTACGGACTGCGCGGCGCTTGTGAATATTTCCTTGAAGTCGTTGAAGAATGCCATACTATCGAACCTCCAATCGTCAGTGGAATCGCATTTGGGAAGCTTATGAACTCATCTTACCCTTTTTTCGTGAAAAAATCAAGCGTGCGGCGGCTTGGGCGCGTCCTTCATGTCGGCGTTGCTGCTCCGGCGGCGGATATGGTTGTAGGCCAGCATACCCGTGCTGCTGATCGCAAGGGTGACGGCGAAGGTGATCGCTGCAAAGAGGTAGCTCTGGCTGCCCAGCGCATCGCCGCCCACGGTGGAGGTGACGATGGAGGGGAGCCTGCCCAGCGAGCAGATGAGCAGCCATGTGCCGAGCTTGAGATCGGTAAGCCCGGCGAAGTAGCACAGCAGATCCTTGGGCGTGCCGGGAATGGTGAAGATGAGCAGAAAGAGGAAGTCCCGCCGGGGCGAGCTTTGCAGAAAACGCAGGGAGCGGAGCTTGGACTGGGGAAAGAAGATCTCCGCCAGCCGCATGCCATAGCGCCGAACCAGCGCGAATACCAGCAGGCTGCCCAGCGTGGCGGCGATCAGGCACAGCAGCGTGCCCTCCAGCGCACCGAAGGCATAGCCGCCGGCAATCTCCAGCGGCTCGCCGGGAATGATTGCAATGACCACCTGAAGGATGACCATGCCGATATAGGCAAGCTGACCGGTGAAGCCGTTTGCCTGCACCCATCTGCGGAAGTGCTCCGGCTCGGATGCAAAGCGCAGCATTGGCACGCCGATGCGCCAGCAGACCTGCCCCATCAGCAGAATGGCTATTACGAGCGCCGCTATGCCGATGGCTTTCTGTTGTCCTTTGCTGAGCGTTCGATGGCTGTGCATGGATATTCCTTCCTCTTTAGCATGATTTTTCCTTGGCATGATTTCAAGCGCATTATAGCACATTGGGCAGGGTTTTACAACGGTCTGCCGCTCGATCTCTGGTTGCGTGGGTGGCTGGCAGGCTTGCAAAATAAAACGACCAAATATTTGAAAATTGATTAAAATGTACGTATGTGGGTGAAAAATCGAACACTTAACCTAGCAATGTTCGGAATGTATCGAACTATATTGGCTTTTCAACTTGACGTTGAACGGTTTTACATGGTACACTGAGGCTGAACACAGGCTTTCTTATTGCTCTGCAAAGCCAAATTTCATTTGAGCCAGAGCGCCCGTGGGCGCCGGCACAAGGAGGTACGCATGCGCAAGGTAGGAATCGTAATGGGCAGTGACAGCGACCTGCCCATCATTCGCAAGGCAACCGACACCCTGACCTCGCTGGATATTCCCTACGAGGTGCACATCTATTCCGCCCACAGAACGCCCGATCAGGCGCGGGACTTTGCCCGCAGCGCTCGGGAGAACGGCTTTGGAGCCATCATTGCAGCGGCGGGCATGGCTGCCCATC
>CAYWLE010000047.1:0-10892 GCA_964458825.1 uncultured Oscillospiraceae bacterium
AAACAAACTCTCGGGGTTCTGTTTTTTTTTTTTGTGTGTTTTCATTTGTTATTCTGTGGTGTGGGGGGGTTTGGTGGGCCCCCCCCCCCCCACGTCTCTCCCTGAACGGGGTATGGGGCAGCACCCCATAAAAAAAGGGGTTCTTAGGGCAGAGCCCTAAGCGTTCCCCCTCTCCTTCTCACATCTCGCTGATGCAGTCGAAGTTCTTTATGATGTATTCCGCGCCGGAAACGATGGTCAGCGCCGCGGCGATGTAGGTAAGCACATTTGCCAGAACCACGCCGAAATGCCCCAGCAGCGGTGCGCCGGCCACGGGCACCAATAGCATCAGCGCGATGGTGCTGCTCATCTGGAAGACTGTTTTGAGCTTGCCCAGCTTGCCAGCGGCGATCACCTTGCCGCCGCCCGCCGCCACCAGCCGGAAGCCGGAAATAATGAATTCCCGTGCCAGCATCACAATGCAGATCCAAGAGGGCATCCTTCCTGATTCCACCAATACAACCAGCGCCGCCATAACCAGCAGCTTGTCCGCGATGGGATCGGCAAACTTGCCAAAGTCCGTCACCAGCTTGCGTGCGCGGGCAATTTTGCCATCCAGCATGTCGGTCAGGCAAGCCAGAATATAGATCAGCAGCGCCACATACTGAGCCCACTGCTGCTGTATCAGCGCAAAGATCACAAATACGGGTATCATGCAAATTCGAAGCATGGTCAGCTTATTGGGCAGATTCATTTTCAAAGCACCTCCGCAGTAAGGTCATAGGCGTCCGAGCCGGTAATGCGTGCCTGCACATATTCGCCGGGGATAAGCTCCCGCTGGGCAGTAAGATGGATGCAGCCGTCGGATTCCGGCGCTTCATAGATCGAGCGACCATACCAAGCGCCGTCCTCATCCTTTCCCTCCACCAGAACCTCGCACTCCGTGCCGATGCGTTCCTCCAGAAGCTCGGCGGAGATGGCCTGCTGAAGCATCATTAGCTGATCCAGTCGATCATATTTCACATCCTCGTCCACCTGATCGGGCATGATGGCTGCGGCGGTTCCCTCCTCGGGGGAATAGGCAAAGGCACCCAGCCGATCGAAGCGCGCCTCCTTAAGGAAGTCGCAAAGCTCCTCAAAGTGCTCGTCCGTTTCGCCGGGGAAGCCGAGCATCATCGTGGTTCGCAGGGTAATGCCCCGCTTTTTGCACTCCGCCACGCGGCTCTGGATCCAAGCCTTGCTGCCGCGGCGGTTCATTTTTTTGAGCAGTTCATCATTGATGTGCTGAAGCGGCAGGTCAAGGTAGGGAGCAACCTTCGGGTTGTTCGCGATCTCATCCAGCAGCCGATCCTCGGTGCTGTCGGGATAGCAGTAAAGCACGCGCACCCAATGCACGCCTTCTATCTCGCTCACCGTGCGCAATAGCTCCGGCAGTAGGTAGTGACCATCGCCAAGATCGCAGCCATAGCGGCTGGTGTCCTGCGCGATCAGGGTAAGCTCCGTCACACCCTGCCCAGCCAGCCTGCGGCATTCCTCCACGATATCATCAAAGGGTCGGGAGGCATAGCCGCCGCGGATTAGCGGAATGGCACAGTAGGTGCAGCGGTTGTCGCAGCCATCGGATATCTTCACATAGGCAGAGAAGGGAGCGGTGGTCAGCACCCTGCCGCAGCTGAAAAAGCGCGGACCATCCTGCATGTATATGGGTCGCTCGCCAGCCATGGCTTCATCCAGCATATCATAGAGCCGGGCATAGTCGGCAACGCCCATGAAGCCGTCTACCTCGGGTATCTCCTCCGCCAAGGCGTCGCCATAGCGCTGCGCCAGACAGCCGGTTACAAACAGCTTCTTCAGCCTGCCGCCCTTTTTGTACTGCGCCATTTCGAATATGGCATCAATGGATTCCTGCTTGGCTGGCTCGATGAAGCCGCAGGTATTTACAAATATGATCTCCGCCTCGGCGGGGTCGTTTACGATCTCATAGCCCCGATCCCGCAGCATGCCCAGTAGGTTTTCCGAATCCACTAGGTTCTTTGCGCAGCCAAGGGAAACCATGCCAACCTTTGTGTATCTCATAAGCAATCGCACCTCACGCCAAGTATTATAGTATAGAAATGTGAACTCTGTATGGATTTGCTTGTTACGCTTGCAGCACGGTATATCAGTAATCGCCCGCGCCGTCATCGTCGAAGAGCATGGTCATCTGCTCGCGGGTGATAAGCACGCTGCGCGGCTTGGAGCCATCCGCCTCGGATACAATGCCCCGCCGCTCCATTTCGTCTATCAGCCTGCCCGCCCGGGCATAGCCCACGCGCATGCGCCGCTGAAGCATGGATGTGGAAGCCTGACCAGCCTCCACCACGATCTCCACAGCCTCCTCCAGTCGGGAATCATACTCCGCCTCGGTATCCTCTCGCTCGGCATCGGAGCGGATGGAGTTTTCGATCTTCTCCACCACGTCCTCGTCATAGGTCACATCGGAGCGCGCCTTGATGTAGGATACGATGGCGTGTACCTCCTCCTCCGATACCCAAGCGCCCTGCACACGCAGCGGCTTGTTTACCCCGGAGGGCACAAACAGCATATCGCCATTGCCCAGCAGCTTCTCCGCGCCGCCGTGATCCACAATCGTGCGGCTGTCCACCTGCGAGGCAACCAGAAAAGCCACGCGGGTGGGTATGTTCGCCTTGATAATGCCGGTGATAACGTTTACCGACGGCCTTTGCGTGGCGATCACCAGATGCATGCCCGCGGCTCGAGCCAGCTGCGCCAAGCGGCAAATGCTGTCCTCCACCTCGCCGGGAGCCACCATCATCAGGTCGGCAAGCTCGTCGATCACGATCACCATCTGAGGCATGCGCTTCTCGCCGGGCTTCAGGCTCTTGTTGTAGCCCTTTATGTCGCGCACGTCCCGCTCGGCAAATTTATTGTAGCGCTGCGCCATCTCCGCCACAGCCCATTCCAGCGCCGAGGCAGCCTTTTTCGGGTCGGTCACTACCGGCGCGATCAGGTGCGGTATATCGTTGTACATCGATAGCTCCACAACCTTCGGATCGATCAGTATCATCCGAACCTCATCCGGCGTGGCGCGATAGAGTATGGATGTAATGATGGAATTGATGCATACCGACTTACCAGAGCCCGTCTGACCCGCGATCAGTACGTGGGGCATCTTCGCAATGTCCGCCACAATGTAGCGGCCGGAATTGTCCTTGCCCAAGCCAACTGCGATCTTGGATGGATGCCGCTTGGCTTCCGCCGATTCCAATACGTCTCTCAGCCGAACCATTTCCACCTTGTCGTTGGGTATCTCCACGCCAACCGCAGCCTTGCCGGGGATCGGCGCCTCGATGCGCACCGTCATCGCAGCCAGATGCATGGCAATGTCGTCCGAAAGCGCCGTGATCCGGCTCACCTTCACGCCCGGAGCAGGCATCAGCTCAAACCTCGTTACCGCAGGCCCGTGGGCAATGCCAACCAGCCGCGTTTCAATGCCAAAGTCGTTCAGCGTGCTGATCAGCTTCTCCGCCTTCTCCATGTCTATATCCTTGTGCGCCTGCGTCATTTTGAAGCTCTCGCCCTGCTCCAATAGATCGATGGGCGGGTAGAAGTATGGCTCTTCATCCTCCTGAACAGCATCTTCACTGTAGATTCTGGGCTTGCGCTCCGCCTTGCGGCTCTCGGGCTTCCTCGGCGCGTCCGGCATGTCAAAGGGCGGCTCGTCGTCCTCAATTGCCTTATCTTCGTTCCTTTCTTCCTCATCATCCAGCCGCAGCGCCCGCACGCCCTCCAGCACAGCCTTCTTTTTCCTCCTGCTGTCGCCGTAGTTCTCCGGCTCAAAGGGGGTGTCGTCGCCAGCCTCCTCCTTGATAACGAAGTAGTCCGGCTCATCCTTGGGAAAGCTGCTCCTGCGGTGGGCAGGCTTCTCCTGTCCAGCCTCGCCAGCCGGTTCCCTATTTTCATTGCCCCGCTCCTGCCTCAAGCGTCGCAGGGGCTTGGGTATGTCGATCTCCACCTCCGGCTCGGTAATGCTCTCCTCCACCGCCGGATCAATGATCTCCTTATAGAGCTTCTTCTTCGGCGCAGCCCTCCGGGCAGGCTTGGCTGCCTCCATATTTGGCTTGCTTGGCTCCTCGCTGGGCTTGGCTGCCTGACTTGGCTCGCCATGCTCCACCGCCATAAACTCCCGATCTGGCTCCGATACCCGCCGCATCGGCCGCTGCTGGGGCGGCATGCTCTGCCGCGGTCGGGGCGCGGGTCTGCGCTGGGGTATGGCGTCGGCAAAGGCGTCTCCCTCGTCAAGATCGAACATGCGTTCTACTCGCTGGATATTCTGCCGCTGCTCGCTGCGATGCCTGCCCTCCTCGGCCTGCTGCGTCAGCCAGCGATAGAAGCGCTGCGCCTTGCCGCTGGCAAGCAGGCAAAGCAGGGCGGTAAGCACCACGGCGATCAGACCGCCCCAGCAGCCAAGATAGCTATAGAGCGGATAGGCAAGCAGCGCGCCGATGGCTCCGCCGCCGCCGGCATAGGAATAGGACATGCTTACGTAGTTTGCAAAGCTGTGTATGGTCATCCTCTGGCGAATGATGGTTTCCGTGGAAAAGAGCTGCACCGCCGTGAAGGCGCATAGAAATAGCAGCGCGTTGGTGATGATATTGAGCAGCCGGTTCCGCTTGCCCTGCGCCGCGAAGACCATCATCACGCCGATCCACACAAAAACCATCGCCAGCAGCGGCGTAAGCGCGCCGCCCAAGCCCCGCAGCATGCTCTTGAACCCAGCCATGCTCGTGCCGGGCTGGGGTGCGGCGAAGGCAAGGTAGAGCATCAGCACAGCCAAACCAAAGCAAACCACGGCGATCAATATCTTCGCCGGCAGGCTCGTGCGCTCGGGCTGCTCTTCATATTGCTGCTCTATATTTTCCTTAGACATGAATATCCTCCATAGTTGGAATGCGATATGAATGAAATAAGCCGCAGCAATGCGGCTTATGGTTTATCGAAGAATCAGCCGATCAGCTGGCTCACAAACGCCTTCACACCCAGATAATCCAGCTGGCTGATGTAGCTGTACAGCGTGGATTTGCTCAATAGCTCCTGCGTAAGCTCCGGGCTGATCAGGGAGATCACGCTGGGCACGATGGTCAGCAGCAGCACAGCCACAACCAGCCCCCTCGCCAAGCCAAATAGCCCGCCCAGCAGCCAGTCGAACATGCGAAGCACCGGGAAGCGAACCACATGATCCAGCAGGTTCACCAGCAGCATCACCAGCGCATATAGCACAATGAAGCATAGCAGGAAGGCAACCACGCCAAACACGGCCTCCCATATCGTCTGATCCAGATAGTCCGCCAGCGTGGTGATGTTCAGGTTGGCAAAGGCTTGGTTGCGTATGTTCCCCTCAAATGCCTTGGCGATCAGGTTCAGCTTGCCGCCCACCGTCGCCACAGCCTCCTGTATGGCAGCCTCGCCGCCGGAAACCACCTCGGAAACCGTCATCGCCGCCTGCGTCTTGCTGGCAAAGAAGGATTCCGGCTCCAGATACTGGCTCAGCACGGCCATCAGCGTGGTGTTGGATAAAGCCAAATTTGCCACCCGCTCGTAGATCAGCCTTGCGCCAAACCACGAGCCAATGAAGCCCGCCGTGGATAAGCCCGATGCGATCAAGCCCTTATACATGCCCGCCAGCAGGCTGAACGCCAGCACGGCAAGGAGCAGAATATCAACAATATTCATATGCCACTGTCCCTCCGTCTATTCCTCTTTTTTGCTAAAAGCCTTTCCCATGCCCAAGCATTTTATACCATATCCTATACCAGATTTACCAAGTATATCGTGCCGCCGCTGCGGATCACAGCCACGCCGTCACGGGTCACGCCATAAACCTCGTCTATGCTCAGGTTCAGCTGGTAGGCCCTCGCCGTGCCCTCGTGCGCCGGCAGTATCATCAGATGCCCGTCGCTCGCAAAGCCATATACCGTGCTTCCCACGGCAACCACGCTCTTGCAGCCAAAGGGCATGTGAACCACCCGGTCGATGTCCGACCGCAGCAGCCGCACATCCTGAATATCCGATTCACCCTTGCATTGCGCGTCGTTCACAAATACCATCAGCGGGTCGCTGGAGCGGCTGTCTGCGCTGGATAGATACCAGCCGTATACCAGCTGCCGCTTGGCAGCGTTCTCCGTGCCGGAATAATCATACACCCTCATATAGGTGTCGCCAACCACGCACACCTGCGAGGCTTGAAACATTACCGCGTAGGCAAGCTGCTCGTTATCCGAAATGGAGCCTACGATCTCCTTGCCCGGCCTGTAGGTCTGTATCGTGCATTTGGGCGCCGTGCCGTTGGAATCGCATACCATTACCCATAGCAGCGATTCATTGGAGAAGAAGCCGTAGTCCACGGCCGTCACATCTTCAAAGTTGATCTGGTTTACCTGTTTGCCGCCGTTTTCCATCAGCACGATCGTACTATTGCTTTCCTCGCCAATGAGTATGGCGGTGTATTTATCGCCTATGTAGGCGCTGAGCACATCGTCGGCCATGGTGCCGTTGAAGCTGGTCGCGCCGGTCTTGGAGTCGATCAGCGTGATGCTTTTGCCAACCCACGCAGCCACGCCATAGTCGCTCACCTTAAAGCCGGCGCCCGCGCCCAGCAGATATGACCAGTCTACCTTGCCCTGCGAATTGATGGCGGATACCGTGCTGCCATCATAATATACAAAGCCGGTGGCGGTGGCCTGTAGATCCTGTATGTTTGCGATGTTTACAGCCCTGCTGTAGCCCAGCCTGTCGCCCCGAAAGGCGTTGGTAAATAGCTTGGCTCCGCCGAAGGCGACGGCGCAGCAGAGAAGCAATATTATCAGTACGACCGGCCAAGGGTTGCGGCGGGAGTGTCGCTTTTCCATGCTGCCTCCCGTCAAAGTTAAACAAATTCTTATATCCCTTGTATACCGATACCATTCATATTATAATAAAAGAAGGGAAATGATTCAATGCTTGTCCTGTGACAAAACAGGGTTAAAAACTGACAATTGCGTGCCGAGCTTCATTTTTCAATCATAATTTACTCCAAAGCGCCGTCAGCCTGCATTGTTTCACGTGAAACATTTCCGCAAACCAGCCAGCCAAGGAGAATGGAACCAGTGCAAGCCGAACAGACGCAGCACAGCCGGATGCCAAGGCAGACCGGCGGCAGACAGGATAGATCAGTTCGCCAGCCTGAAAAACCGCATAAGCCCCGCAGGCGCGCAGGCAAGCTGCTGCCCGCCTTTTTGATTGCCGCGCTGCTTGCCTGCCTGCTCGGCTGGATGAGCCTTCAGGCGCACCTCACCCACCTGCGCCGCGCAGAGGTCTATCTGCCCGATCTGCCCGCCGCCTTCGATGGAACCACCCTGCTCTATCTGTCTGATCTCAATATCCGCTCCGCCGCCGATGCGCGCGCCTGTACCCGCCTGATGCGCAAGCTCGCGCAGGCACAGCCGGATATACTCCTTCTCGGCGGCGATTATTCCGCCCCGGGGCTGATGGATATCATCAATGGCAGGAGCGGCGATGCTCAGACGGAGGTTGCAGGCTTCATCCGCAGCCTGTCCGGCTTTCCAGCGCCGCTGGGTCGCTTTGCCGTAGCCGGCGAGCATGACAGTGGAAATACCCTCCTTGAGCCAGCCCTTGCCGATGCGGGCATTCGCCTCCTCAGCGATGATTGCGTCGTGCTGGAGAAGGACGGCGCCAAGCTCTACCTCGCCGGGTTGAGCGACGTGAGCCTGAACCAACCCCCCTATAAGCAGATCGCCGGCCACTTCAGCGGCGATGAATGCGTGCTGGTTGCCGTGCATAGTCCCGCAGCCTATGTGGATGTGCGCATAAATGAAGCCAAAAAAGGCGGCGCATGGGCAGATTTAGTGCTTGCCGGACACACTTTAGGGGGTCAAATCAAGCTTTTTGACCAACCAATAGCCAATTTATCCCCCGAGGTTTCCCGCTGCTTGGCAGGCTGGTATTATCTGGATGACCTGCCCATGCTGGTTTCTCAGGGCGTTGGCTGCGAGGGAGCCATGCTGCGTCTGGATAGCCAGAGCGAGGCTTGGCTGCTCACCCTCCGCCGTCCCCAGCGCCTACAGCTGCCCGATTTTTAGCTAAAAACCAATAATAGCCATGCAGGGCGGCGGCTTTTCGGCAAAATCCAGCCGCCTAGCCATGCCAGCCGAGCAGGCTTTCCCTATGCGTCGGTCGGTGAGAGGTATGTATTGTTTCACGTGAAACAATCTGTGTATCCGGCGGCAAGGCAGCCAGCCACGGCAGAATGTTCCACGTGAAACAAAGCGCTTTGCTTGGTAGGCAGAAAATGTGTGCCTTTATGATCCTTTGCGCCAGAAAAGCTTTGGCAAATAGCGATTATCAATTGGAGCGTGAATTTATGAAAGCCTTTATCTGCAACCTCTGTCCAAGAAGCTGCGGCGCGCTGCGCGGTGAAAGCGGCGGCGGCTGGTGCGGCATGGGAGCCTTGCCCCGCATCGCCCGGGCTGCACCCCACTTCGATGAGGAACCAGTCATTTCTGGAACCAGAGGCGCAGGCACGGTTTTCTTCTCTGGTTGCAGCCTCAAGTGCCGCTTCTGCCAGAACTATGCCCTCTCCCATGAGGGCTATGGCAGGGAGGTTTCCGTGGAGCGGCTGCGGCAGATCTATTTCGAGCTGATCGATCAGGGCGTGCATAATATCGATCTGGTCAACCCCACCCACTTCACCGAGGCGATCCTCCAGTCGCTGGAAGGCGGGCTTCCAGTGCCGGTGGTTTGGAATAGCGGCGGCTATGAAAGGGTGGATACCCTGCGGCGGCTGGAGGGCAAGGTTCAGGTTTACCTGCCGGATCTGAAGTATATTGATGCTGGCTCCGCTCGAAGGTATTCCGCTGCGGAGGATTATTTCACCTTTGCCGCGCCTGCGCTCAGGGAAATGCTGCGCCAGACCGGCCCCGTGGAGCTGGACGAGGATGGCGTGATCCGCCGAGGAACCATTATCCGCCACCTGATCCTGCCCGGCTGCGCGGAGGAATCCATGCGGATACTGGATTTCATCCATGATGAACTGCCCGGCGCATGGGTGAGCCTGATGGCACAATACCTGCCCTTTGGCGATGTGGAGGGCGTGGATCAGCTCTCCCGCCGCTTGAACCAGCAGGAATATGATATGGTTGCCGACCACCTTGTGGAGATCGGCATAGAGGATGGCTTCATTCAGGAGCTTTCCTCCTCCGATGAAAAGTATATTCCTAAATTTGACCTAACGGGCGTTCAGCCCAAGGCATAACCACCCAAAGCATTACAAAGGAGAACCCACACAGCAAATGGAATTGCGCTTTGCACCGCTCTTCTCCGGTTCGAGCGGAAATGCGATCTATGTTGGCGGCGGCGATACCCATATCCTTGTGGATGCGGGCATGTCTGGCTCCAGAATCGCAAATGAACTGGAAAAAATCGGGTTGAATCCATCTCAGCTCAGCGCCATTTTGGTTACCCACGAGCATGTGGATCATGTTCGCGGCGTGGGCATACTCTCCCGCCGCTATGGCGTGCCTGTATTTGCAAGCTGCGGCACTTGGGAGGGCATGCAGGATAAGCTTGGCTCCATCGATGGCCGCTGCCGCTGCGAAATGGCGGCGGGTCAGGATTTCTACCTTGGCGAGGTAAACATCATGCCCTTTGCCACGCCTCACGATGCCCGGGAGTCCCTCGGCCTGCGCTTTGAGTATGCCGGCGCTCGATTCTGCATCGCCACCGACCTTGGCTGCATCAAAAAAGGCTGGTTCAGCCATGTGCTTGGCTGCGATGCTGTGCTGCTGGAATCCAATTATGATCCAGATATGCTCAAGGCTGGCTCCTATCCCTATGAGCTCAAGCGCCGCATACTATCCAACCGCGGCCACCTCTGCAATGATGATGCAGCCGCATGCGCGTTGGAGCTGGCTCGCGGCGGCACGCAGCATATCGTGCTGGGCCACCTCAGCAAGGAGAATAACTTCCCCGAGCTTGCCCTGCGCTGCACGGAGGATGCGCTGCTTGCCGGCGGCTTCGTGCCCGGCAGGGATGTGCGCGTGGATGTGGCAAAGCGCGATGGCATTACCGGTATCTTTGCCGTGAGCAGCAGCCTTGACGACTGAAGCCCCGCCATTCAGCCATAACAGAACGATTGTTCGATACGAGTACAAAGAATAAGCAAAAAAAGAAGAACCATCCCAAGCAATGGGATGGTTCTTATAATACCAGCTAGGCTAGCTCAAGCAATCAGCACGGGGGATTTTCTTCCCGCTGCGAAGGCTTAGTACATGCCGCCCATGCCGCCGCCCTGCGGAGCCGGAGCCGGTTCGGGAGCGGGGATATCGGTTACGAGGGATTCGGTGGTCAGCACCATGGCTGCCACGGAGGCTGCATTCTGCAGTGCGCTGCGAGTGACCTTGGTGGGGTCGATGATGCCGCGATCAAACATATCGGTGTATTCATCCTTGGCTGCATCATAGCCGAAGGTGACGGACTTCTTGCTCTTGATCTTTTCCACGATCAGGCTGCCCTCTACGCCGGCGTTCTTGGCGATCTGGCGAACGGGCTCCTCCAGAGCACGCAGCACGATGTTCACGCCGGTCTTCACATCGCCGTTGGTTTCGGGAACCAGCTTGGCAACTGCCTTGGAGGCGTTGATCAGAGCGGTGCCGCCGCCGGGAACGATGCCTTCTTCAACGGCTGCACGGGTGGCTGCCAGAGCATCCTCGATGCGCAGCTTGCGTTCCTTCATCTCAACCTCGGTGGCTGCGCCAACGTTGATCACTGCAACGCCGCCGGACAGCTTGGCAAGACGCTCCTGAAGCTTCTCGCGGTCGTAATCAGAGGTGGTTACCTCGATCTGAGCGCGGATGGCT
>CAYWLE010000048.1:0-10863 GCA_964458825.1 uncultured Oscillospiraceae bacterium
ACGAAATCGTTTCCTCCGACATCATCGGCATGCGCTTCGGCTCCCTGTTCGATGCCACCCAGACCATGGTTGTCAACCTCGAGAACGGCACCTCTCAGGTTCAGGTCGTTTCTTGGTACGACAATGAGAACTCCTACGTTTCTCAGATGGTTCGCACCATTAAGTACTTCTCCGAGCTGGCATAATTTAGCTGCTTAGTTAAGGCTTACAGGCACGTCCGCAAGGGCGTGCCTGTAATTATTGACAAAGTCAATAATTTGCAGAGAGATGAGAAAGCCCGCAAGGCAAGGAAGCAAGGCTGCAAATGAAGGAGCCTACATAGACGTAGGTGACTGATATTTGCAGTCGAAGCTGACGCAGGAAGCAAAAATTCCAACCTATCTTCTTCGACCGGTTGGATTTTTTGTGTTTGTGGGCTTTATCAGCGCTCTGAGGCACGTCCACAAGGGCGTGTCTTAGATTATTGACTAAGACAATAATTTGCAGAGAGATGAATTTCTCCTGTCCATATTATAGCTGCCCTGCGGTGAGGTCTTCCCCCCGCCGCAGGGCAGCTTTGTTTTATCCTATCGCTTTTTTATAGCTTTACACGCAGCCTGCGCGGTTTGGCTGCTCCATTCGCAGCGCCAGCAGGCTTGGAATTGGCAGCCTCAGCGCCTTGATACGAGCCAGCAGCCTTGGGATCAGCAGCCTCCTTCTTTTCCTCGGAAGTAGAAGCATTCTTCTCAGACTCCGCCTTGCCGCCGGGCGATACGATCCGCCCCGATAGCTCCGTGCCAAAGCCCTCGCGCTCCATGCCTGCCGATTCCTTGATCATCTCAATCTCGCGTGCCCGGAGCGTCTCTCCATTGAAGATGTCATACAGCACCGGCACCACGAACAGGGTCATCAGCGTAGCATAGCTCAGACCGCCGATGGTAACCACCGCCATGGGCTGCATCATTTCCGCACCCATGCCTTCAGCCAGAGCCATGGTACTCATGCCAAGTATGGTGGTCAGCGCCGTCATCAGTATGGGGCGCAGGCGTATGCGGCCCGTTTCGATCAGCGCCTCACGCTTGCTCATGCCGCCGATGCGCATCTGGTTCACGCTGTCGATAAACACGATGCCGTTGTTCACCACCACGCCGGAGAGCACGAGGAAGCCAACCATCGCAATGATGGATAGATCCATGCCCGTGATCAGCAGCGCCAGCAGACCGCCGGTGAAGGCGAGCGGTATGGTAAACATAACGATAATGGGCGACTTGAAGGACTGGAACTGCGCCACCATAATCAGAAAGATAAATAGTATCGCGATGGCAAGCATCAGCAGCAGATCCTCCATATAGCCGAGCACAGCCTCATTTTCGCCAGCCAGAGCGATCTCGCAGCCTTCCGGCGGCTGATAATCCTTCAGCAATACCTCCAGACTGTCGCTCACGTGGTTTGCACTGTAGCCATCCGCCACAGCAAAGGATACCGTCGTCATGCGCTTCTGCTGGCTGCGCGCTATGCTCGATAGGCTCTCCTCCTCAGTGATCCGGGCAATATCGCCTATGCGCACCCGCTTGCTGGAGCCTGTGGTGGAAACCTCGATCTCCATATCCGCAATGTCCTCGGGAGCAATATCGGCGTTTCTGTCCTCGGATACGTAGATGGCATATTCCCTGCCGTCCAGCGTGGCGCTGGTCAGCTTCACTGCGCCATAGAGCCGCTTGGCAATGTATTGGTATACCTGCGCCACGGAGAGGGAATTGTCCTTGGCAAGCTCCTTATCCACGCTGACCATCAGCTTCGGCTCGGCAGCCTGCAAACCATCGTCAATGTCCTCTGCTCCCTCCACCTGCCGGCAGATGGCAGCCACTTGCTGCGCCGTGGCACGAAGGGCATCCATGTCCTGACCGGTGATGTTCACGCTGATGCCGGAGCCAGCGATAGCGGTCATGTCCATGGTGCTCTGCTGTATGTTCAGCTTCGCGCCGGTATCCACCGTGAGGCTTGCCGTTGCCGCAGCAATGTCGCCTGCAATATCGGCGTTCTTGCGCACGCCCTCCTCCACGAGCAGGTAATAGCTGTAATCGCCGCCGCTCGTCGCCATGGACATAATGCCGCCGGTGCCCGTGGACAGGCTCACATCCGTCACAGCCTCCACATCCAGCATCCGGTTCATGATCTCCAGTGCAAGCTCGTCGCGCTGGCTGTCGGTGAGCGCATCCCCCTCAAAGGATAGGCTTGCACTCATCTGCGTGGAATTTACACTGGGCATCAGGGAGATACCCATATCCTTGATCTGGTATACCGAGAAGCCCAGCAGCGCCACAGACAGCAGCACAACCAGCCACTTCATCCGCAGTGCGCCGCGCAGCAGCGCCATATAGCCCCGCTGGATCCGCTCAAATATGCGGTGCCTCTTCGGCTTGGAGCGCTTGAACAGCGCCGCCGCAAAGGATGGCACCACCGTCATGGCAACCACAAGGCTCGCCAGCAGGGAGAAGGCGATGGTAAGACCCATATCCGAAAATAGGTCGCGTGCCATGCCCTTCACAAATACCACCGGCAGGAACACGCATATCGTGGTCAGCGTGGATGCAAAGAGGGAGCCAGCCACGGTGTTCACGCCGCGTATGCAGGAGGTGAGTATGGGCAGACCCTCCTCATCCCGCATGCGATAGATGTTTTCAATGGCGACGATGGAGTTATCCACCAGCATGCCTACGCCCAGCGCCAAGCCAGACAGCGACATCACATTCAGCGTGATCCCGCAGAAATACATGCATACGAAAGCCACAACCACGCTGGCAGGGATCGATAGCGCCACGATCAGCGTCGGCCGCCAGTCCATCAAAAACAGCAGCAGCACAGCGATGGCAAGCAGACCGCCGGATACCAGATTCGATAGCACCGAATCCACGATCAGGTTGATGTAGTCGCCTTGGTTCATCATCTCAACCACGCTCAGGCCGGGGTTTTCCGCCATCAGGCGCTCGCTCTCGGCAGTGATGCTCTTGGCAACCTCGGCGGTGGAGGCGGTGGATTGCTTCTCAAAGGAGAGCATGATGCCCCGCTCGCCGTTCACAAAGGTAAATAGGTCTGCGCTGTTATCGCTGATCTCCACGCTCGCCACGTCCAGCAGTCGCACGTCGTCCACGCTATCAAGACCGAGGGAAAACAGCTTCAACTGCTTCAGCTCCGCAAGGGAGGAAAATTCGTTGCCCACGCTCACCAGATAGCGATCCTCAGCATTGGCTGCATAGCCCGCCGGCAGCTCCAGATTCTGGGAACCAAGTATGGCAGAGATGGTTTCCACGGTGATGATGCCGTCGATGCCCGCGTTCTCCAGCGCCTCGTCCCGCTTTTCCTCAAATTCGATCAGGGCTTCGGCCAGCTGATCCTCGCCCTCCGACAGTGCTAAGCGAGCCTCCGCAAAGCCGCTCGCAGCCTGCTCGCGGGCGGCAAGCAGCTGCTCACGGGCGGCGGCAAGGTCGGTATCCTCCGCCATGCCCTCGATCATGCCGCCGGGCAGTATGCCGCGCTGAAGCTTATCCAGCATGCTGTTCACGCTCTGCAAGCCTGCCTCAAGCTGGCTTACGGCGCTCTGTGCCTGCGCATACTGGGCAGCCAGAGCATTGCTATCCGCAATCAGCTGGTAGGTCTTGTATGCATCGCTCTCCCGAATGGCGCTCATCTGGCTATCCAGCTGGGCAAGCTTAGCAGCCAGCTCGTCCCTGCCGCTGCCGCTCTCGATCTGCGCCTGTATGGCTGCGATCTCGGCATCCAGCTCCGCTATGCGTGCATCACAGGCAGTGATCTGCTGCTGTGCGGCATCAATCCTGCTTTGGATGGTGATCTCCCCATCCTCGATCAGCGCCAGCGCGTCCCTTGCCTCCTTCAGCGCTGCCGTCTGGCTGTTCAGCGTTTCCCGCAGCGCATCATGACGGACAGAGAGCGCGTCCACATCCGCCTTCGCACTCGCCAGCAGGCTCTGTGCAGCCTCCAGCCTCACCCGCAGCTCCTCAAGGGATTCCCCCTCTGCGTGCGCCACGCCAAGCAGGTTATCCAGCAGGGAAACCATTTCAGCCTGCTCCACCGTGGGTTCAGCTGTAGGCTCTGCCATAGCTTCGATTGCAGGCTCTGTAGTAGGTTCTATTGTAGGTTCTATTGTAGCTTCTACCGTAGGTTCTGTAGTTGGTTCTGCCGTGACCTCCGCCGTGGAAGCAGGCGTGGCAAGCCCAGCCTCCAGCGAGGCGATACGGTCGCTCAGGCTATCCACATCCCGCTGGGCGGCGTCGCGGGTGGCGATGGCCGTTTCCAGCTCGCCGCGCACGCGCTTGATCTCCGCCTCGTTTTCGCTCGTTTCAGTTTCCAGACGAGCAATGGTTTCCTTCAGCGCATTTCCGTCCAGCAGCTTTAGATCATCTATGTACTTCTGCTGGGCAGCCTTCAGGGCAAGCTGCTCCTCTCGAGATCTCTGCGCCGCGGCAAGCTGCTCGGCAAGCGCACCAGAGGGTGCGACTCCCATGCCATCTAGCTGTGCCTGTAACTGATCCCGCTGGGTCTGAAGCTGGGCAAGCTGGCTATTCAGCTTCTCCAGCTCTGCCTTTTCCGCATCGCTGAGGCTAGTCAGCTTCTCCAGCTGGGCAAGGGCAGCCTTTGCCGCCTCCAGCTGCGTTTCCAGCTGCACCTTCTGTGCCTCAAGCTGCTCTATTGCCTGCGGCAGCTGGGCGCTTCCCGCATCGATGGCAGCCAGAGCCTCGTCGATCTGGGCATAGGCGCTGTCCTCCGCCCGAGAAAGCTGACCCTTGCCGCTGGAGAGCTTATCCTGAGCCTCCCGCAGCTCCACCTCAACCTCGGCAAGCTCGCCATCCACCTCGGCAAGTATGGCGCTGTTGAGGGCGTCTATGCGGCTCTGCTCAATGGTGATATCCACCTGCTGGGTCAGCACGCCGGAGGCTGTCACGCGAGCCACGCCATCCACAGCCTCATATTTGGAAACCAGCACATCCTCCACATAGTCGGACAGCTCCAGCAGCTCCGTATCCTCCATCGATACCGCAGCCACCGTCACCGGCAGCATGTCCGGGTTGAGCTTCATAACCACCGGCGTGCCGATGCCATCCTCCCAACCGCCGGAAACCTGATCGATCTCGGAAGATATCTCCAGCATGGCTGTGTTCATATCCGCGCCGGACTCAAACTCCATAATCACCAGCGACAGGTTCTCGCTGGAGGTGGAGGTCACGTTCTTCACATCCGTCAGCGTAGCAAAGGCAGCCTCCAGCGGCCGGGTCACGCCATCCTCCACCTTTTCCGGCGTCGCACCGGTATAGGTGGTATACACGATCACATAGGGCAGATCCATGCTGGGCAACAGATCCGTGGTCATGTTCATAAAGGAGATCACGCCCAGCGCAATCACCAGCAGTATGCCGACGATCACCGTATAGGGCTTCTTTACACTGAATTTTGCTAGCATTTGCTTTCCTCCGCTTCGGCAATCATCGCATCCAGCAGGTCGGTCATGGCGTCCATCAGCTTCAGGCTGCGCGCCTCGCCGATCCTCTGCATCGCCCGACGAATGATCGTCAGGCGCTTCTCCAGTTCCTCCTCGAAGCAGCGCTTTCCTGCCTCGGTTGGCTGGATATATACCACGCGGCGATCATTTGGATCGTCCACGCGCTCCACAAAGCCCATCTCCACCAGCCGGTTCACCAGCTGGGTGGCGGCAGGCTTGGATATCATCAGAAACTGGCTAACCTCCGTCATGCGCACGCATGATCGGCTCTCCTCCCCGGCAAAGAGCAGGCCGAAGCTCACCATTTCGCAGTTCTTCTCATTCGCACCCAGCCTGCGGTTCAGCTTGCCGATGCGCGATAGCATGGAGTAAAACAGCCTTACATCCCCCTCATGCATCATAGCAGCACGCCTCCAAATTTAATTCCATTACTTAACTATTATTATATGGAATTACCCAGTGCATACAAGTACGCCGGGCGTTAATAATATGTGGCATAGCTGTGGCAAATAGAGCAAAAAGAAGGTAAAGCAAAACCCCTCCGAACATCTCTCGTTCGAAGGGGTTCACCTTCACAAGGCTTATCGCCGTTCTGATTACAGCACCTTGCCGAGGAAATCCTGCAATCTGGGCGTCTTGGGCGCGTCCAAAACCTCCTCCGGGCTGCCCTGCTCGGCAATCACGCCGTCATCCATAAAGACCACCTTGTGGGCGACATTTCTTGCAAAGCCGATCTCGTGGGTCACCACCAGCATGGTAAAGCCATTGCGAGCCAGATCCTGCATTACAGAAAGCACCTCGCCAACCATCTCCGGGTCGAGGGCGGAGGTTGGCTCGTCAAAGAGCAGAACCTCGGGATCCATCGCCAGCGTGCGTGCAATGGCAACGCGCTGCTTCTGTCCGCCGGACAGCTGGCGGGGCTTGGCATTCATGTACTGCTTCATGCCCACCTTTTCGAGTATCGCCATCGCCTTTTCACGGCTCTCCTCAGCGCTGCGACCCAGCACCTTCCGCTGGCCGATCATGCAGTTTTGCAGCACGGTCATGTTGTTGAACAGGTTGAACTGCTGGAAAACCATGCCAACATTGGCATAGTATTTCGGCAGGGAGATATTGCTGGTTTGGATATTCTGCCCATTATAGAGTATCTCGCCTGCATCGGGCGTTTCCAGCTGGTTGATGCAGCGCAGCAGCGTGCTCTTGCCCGAGCCGGAGGAACCAATAATGCAGGTCACCTCGCCGCGCTTGGCTGTGAAATCCACATCCTTGAGTACCTCATGGCTGCCGAAGGACTTGCGCAGGTGGCGAATCTCGATCACGTTTTCGATCGCGCTTCTATTCGTATTTTCCATGCGTCAAACCTCCTCGTGTACGCTGATTGCCGCACGGCTATCGGACTGGGAGCCGTGGATGATGTAGTTCTCCGGGCCATCCATCCTCTTTTCCACCAGCCGCAGCAGCCGGGTTACGGTGAAGGTGAGCACCAGATAGATCAGGGCAATGATGAAATAGGTTTCGAAGTAGCGGAAGTAGGTGCCCGCCGCCGACTTCGCCTGAAAGAACAGCTCCGTCACGGAGATAACGTTCAGCACCGAGGAATCCTTGATATTGACCACAAATTCATTGCCGATGGAGGGCATGATATTTCTTATCGCCTGCGGAAGCACCACGGAAACCATCGTCTGCCAGTGGGTAAGCCCGATGGCATGCGCCGCCTCGGTCTGCCCCTTGTCGATGGAAATAATGCCGCCGCGGATGATCTCCGCCATGTAAGCGCCGGTATTGATGGATACAATGAAGATTGCCGCCACCAGTCGGGGCATGCTGATGCCCATGTATTGCTGCGCGCCATAGAAGATCACCATCGCCTGCACGATCATCGGCGTGCCGCGAAATACCTCAATATACACAGCCAGCACGCCATGCAGCAGCTTCAGCAGCGCCTTCTGCCACTTGGGCGCACGATCGCCGGGAGTAATGGTTCGCGCAATTGCAACCAGCAAGCCCAGCAGAAAGCCGAGCAGCGTGCCCGTGATGGCAATCAGCAGCGTGGTGCCGGTGCCTCGCAGAAACAGGCCGCCGTATTCCTTCGCCAGAAAACCGACCCAGCCGAAAAATGTAGTTGGCATGTTGTCCTCCTCGTGCGGAAAGCGTTCCGCAATGCATCTTTGCTGAATAATCCTACTTATTATTACATATGTCGGGGCGCGCCCGCAAGCGCGCCCTGTGAACAATGCGTAATCTTTAGAAAGCTCCGGTTCTAAATCCTCATCAGGAAGCGCTGGGCTGTGCAGCCTGTGCATCCGCCATGATCTGTACCCGCTCCTCTGCGGAGATGGTGGAAAGCGCCTCGTTGATCTTGGCAGTCAGCTCGCTGCCCTTCACCAAGCCCACGGCGATGGTGGTATCCGCAGGATCTGCCACAAAGCCCATGCCAGCCTCAAAGGCGACGTAGGTCAGGCTGGGGTTGGTTGCCACAGCGCTCTCCGCGCCGGGACGCTCGGAAATATAGCCGTCGATCGCGCCTGCGTTCAGGGCAACGATCATGGTGGGGAAGGTATCCATAGCGGTCTGAAGCTTCACATCGGGAATCTGCTCGATCACGCTGTAGTGGAAGGTATTGAGCTGGCCAGTGATGCGTGCGCCTGCAAAGTCTGCCAGCGAGGTCGCGCCCGCATAAGCGCCGTCCTTGGCAACCACGATCACCAGATCGCTCTCATAGTAGGGATCGGAGAAATCCACGGTCAGCTTGCGCTCGTCAGTGGGGCTCATGCCTGCAATGATGCAATCGATGGCGCCGGCGTTCAGGGAGGGGATCAGGCCATCCCACTCGGTCTTCACAATTTCAAGCTCCATGCCCAGATATTCAGCCACCCGCTTTGCAATGCGCACGTCGTAGCCATCGGCATATCCGCCGCCGGCCAGCGCCACACCGGCCTCGCCGGCATCGGTCTGCGTCCAATTGAAGGGCGCGTAGTTACATTCCATGCCAACCCGCAGGGTCTCGGCGCAGGCGGCAGCGCTCATCACGAGCATCAGTGCGATCACAGCAGCAATAATCCTTCTAGTCATGGTTGTTTTCCTCCAATTCATAATGTTGGCCACGTTCCTACAACACAAAAGCGGTTGCAGCACGCGCTACAACCGCCAAAAGATACAATAATAAAATTGCACTTGACCAGCAATAGCGCTCCACCCAGCCTCATGGCGTGGTGACAGTCGCACAGCTCTTAACCATGCGCCCAAATCCAATCCCTTCAAGCGGATCTTCATTTCGGCGGCGTCCCCTTTCACACGATATCAGCGCCGCTTGAACGGCTCCTCCGCGCTACTGATGAACTACCGCGCCTCTAATTGCGTTCGGTTCGATGAACCTTGGAACTTATGATAACCATCCAAGCGTGGTTTGTCAAGGCTTTTTTCTGTGTTTTAACAATTTTCCGTCCGAAACCCTGCTTTTCCTCCCGGTTTTCGCCTGAATCAGCAGTTTTCAATGCACTTTCTGAATATCTTCTCGATCTCATCCGCAGGCAGACCTAGCTGCTCCTGTGCCACCTGAAGCACGGTGCGGTTCTCATGCAGCGCCTGCTTCACGATGCTCGTCGCACGCTCGTAGCCAATGCTGGGAACCAGCGCCGTCGCCACCGCCGTGCTGTTCATCAGCACCCGCATGCACTCCTCCTTGTCCGCCGTGATGCCCTCTATGCAGTACTGGCGGAAGACCACAGCCACCCGATCCAGCAGCGTGATCGACTGGAACAGGCTGTAGAGCAAGATCGGCTCGAAGGCATTCAGCTCCAGCTGACCTGCCTCTGCCGCCATGGATATGGTGGTATCGTTGCCAACGATCCTGAACGCCACCTGCGATACAACCTCCGGCATCACCGGGTTGATCTTGCCGGGCATGATGGAGGAACCATGCTGGCGCGCAGGCAGGTGTATCTCCTCCAGACCGCCGCGAGGGCCGCTGGAAAGCAGGCGCAGGTCGTTGGCAATCTTCGAAAGCACCAGCGCAAAGTTCTTGATAGCGCCGGAAACCTCCACAAAGCCGTCGGGGTTCTGGGTGGCGTCGATCAGGTCGGCGGCGCGGCAGAGCGGCTCGTGAGTCTCATCGGCAAGTATGCTCACCACGTTGTTCAGGTATTCCCGCGTGGTATTGATGGACGTGCCAATGGCGGTCGCGCCCATGTTTAGCACGTACATCTCCCGCCGTGCATCTATAATGCGGGTCAGACCGCGCTCCAGCGCCCGCGCATAGGCGGCAAAGTTCTGTCCCAAGCGCACCGGCACGGCATCCTGAAGCTGGGTGCGACCCAGCTTGATGATGTCCTTAAACTCCTCAGCCTTAGCTAGGAACGCCTTGATCAGGTCGTTCAGAGAGAGAACCAGATGGTTCAATAGCTTCACCGTCGCCAGCTTGCCTGCCGAGGGAAATACATCGTTGGTGGACTGGGACATGTTCACATGGTCGTTGGGATGCACGATATACTGCCCCCGCCTGCCGCCCATTATCTCCGTGGCTCGGTTGGCAATGACCTCGTTGGCGTTCATGTTCGCAGAGGTTCCAGCACCGCCCTGAATTGGATCCACAATAAACTGGTCGTGCAGCGCGCCGCCAAGTATCTCGTCGCAGGCACGCACGATGGCATTCTCGATGCGCTTGTCAAGGTTGCCGTTCAAGCCATTGGCAATGGCGGCAGCCTTCTTGATCTGCACCAGACTCTCGATCATCTCCGGCAGCATGAGGCTTCCCGACAGCGGAAAGTTTTGCTTGGCTCGCATGCTCTGCACGCCATAATAAACCTCGTCCGGCAGCTGTATGCTTCCGATGGAATCCTTCTCGGTACGCATGTTCCGTCCCTCCAGAGTATCTATTTGAATTATTTCCTGCAAATTATAGCATTGATTTCATCAATCTGCAAGTATTCTTTCATCAATTGCATAAAAGAATTTTTATCCTGCATATTTCGCACAAAAGCAGCCTGTTACGGCTGCTTTTGGCGAAATCCAAGCTTTATTTTGCAGGAAACAAACCAGTAAAACCACCCCGGAGCCATCCAAGCTCAGCCCCAGAGCACCGACAGCATCGGCACGATCTGCTTCTTTCGGGACATTACCTTCGGCAGGAAGCAGGTGTTGCCCTCCACCTCCACATTGAAGGCTTGGCGAATGGTATCCTCGCCGCCAATGAAGATCAGCTGGGTGCCTTCCCGCAGCACGTCGGTGAGCATCAGCAGCATCATGTCGTACTCCCGCTCCTGTGCCGTCCGCCGCATCACGCTCAGGAACTCCTCGGTGCGCTCAAGTATATGCTGGGAGTTCAGGCAGGTCACCTGACCAATGCCCAGCGCATGCCCGGCGATGTGGAA
>CAYWLE010000049.1:0-10724 GCA_964458825.1 uncultured Oscillospiraceae bacterium
AGAAGCATCAGGGCGAGTATGACGGCGTGATCTTCTCCATGCCCATCTTCGCCGATGAAAATGGCGCCATCACTGCCCTTCAGGATGCCGGCGTGCCGATCCTGATGCAGGCGTATCCCGATGAGATCGGTAAGATGGACTTCGCTCATCGCCGCGACGCCTACTGCGGCAAGTTCTCCGTGACGGATGTATTCACCCAGTATCAGGTTCCCTTCACGGTGCTCAAGCCCCATGTGGTGCATCCCCTCAGCCCCAAGTTCCAGGAAAACCTGCGTGACTTCGCCGCCATCTGCCGCGTGGTAAACGGCATGAAGCGCTTCAATCTCGGCTGCATCGGCGCACGCACCACCGCTTTCAAGACCGTGCGCTTCGATGAGATCGCCATGCAGAAGCACGGCATCAATGTGGAATCCTTCGACCTCTCCGAGCTGATGCACATGGTTGCCGAGCTTAAGGACGACGATGCAAAGGTCGTCGCCAAGATCGAGCGTCTGGAGAACTATACCGACTTCAGCAAGGTTCCCCAGAGCAATAAGATCACCCTCGCCAAGATCAGCTGCGTGCTGGATTGGTACATCGAGGAGTATAACCTCGACGCACTGGCTCTGCGCTGCTGGAACGAAATGGAAACCTACCTGCGCGTATGCCCCTGCGTGCTGCTCTCCGAGCTGAATGATCGCGGCATCGCAGCAAGCTGCGAAATCGACATGTGCTCCGCCATCACCATGCGCGCCATGAGCCTCGCCAGCGAAGGCCCCTGCGCCGTGCTGGATTGGAATAACAACTACGGCGACGAGGAGAACAAGGTCGTGCTCTTCCACTGTGGCCCCGTAGCCCAGTCCCTCATGGACGGCAAGGGCACTGTGACCGAGCATAAGATGTTCGCCAAGAACGATCCCGGCAGCGGCTGGGGCTGCAACGAGGGTCGCATTAAGGCAATGCCCACCACCATCTCCAACTGCCAGACCAAGGATGGCAAGATCGTGATCTACGCAAGCGAGGCGGAGTTTACCAAGGACGAGATCGAGAACACCTACTTCGGTTGCGCAGGCGTGTGCGAGATCCCCAACCTCGAGGATAAGCTCATCAAGCTGGCTCGCGGCGGCTTCAAGCATCATACCTCCATCTGCGAGGGTCATTACAAGGAAATCCTCAAGGAGGCATTTACCACCTACCTCGGCTATGAGTGGGTAGATATCGACTAATTTCCCACCCATACGTTCCAAGCCCCTGATACAAGATATCGGGGGCTTGCTTTATGCAGTGAGCTGTGATATAATCGACATATGACGGAAACTGTGGAATAATAAGCTGTGGCGCATGACATGAATGGAGGCGACTGCGTATGCCAAGACCCACGCGGCGGAGACGGGTGTGCCGCGAGCCGGAGGTTTGCTCCTTTGCCCCGGAGGGCAGGGAGGCGGGCGGCAGCGTGACGCTGAGCATGGATGAATATGAGGTGCTGCGACTGGTGGATTACGAGCGCATGACCCACGAGCAGTGCGCGGCGCACATGGATATTTCCCGCACTACAGCGACTGAGATATACGACAGCGCCCGCCGCAAGCTGGCAGAGGCTCTGGTGAAGGGGCTGCGGCTGTCGATTGGCGGCGGAAATTATCGCCTCTGCGATGGCTCTGCTGTGGAAAGCTGCTTTCGGGAGTGCGCCAAGGCGGCTTCCTTTGCTGCTCTGATGAAGAAAGGAGAAAAAACGATGAGAATTGCAGTAACCTATGAAAATGGCGAGGTTTTTCAGCATTTTGGGCACAGCGCACAGTTTAAGCTGTACAATGTGGAAAATAATGCGGTGGTGAGCCAGCAGGTGGTAAACACCAATGGCAGCGGTCATGGCGCTCTGGCTGGTTTTTTGCGTCTGCTGCGGGTGGATGTGCTGATCTGCGGCGGCATTGGCGGCGGCGCACAGATGGCGCTTGCTGAGCAGGGCATCAAGCTCTACGGCGGCGTGCAGGGCAATGCGGATGAAGCGGTGCAGGCTCTGCTGGCAGGCAAGCTGGAGTATAACCCCGATGTGCGCTGCAACCACCATGATCACGCGCATGGCGAGGGTCATAGCTGCGGAAACGGCGGCTGTGGCAGCCACGGCGAGGGTCATAGCTGCGGAAACGGCGGCTGTGGCAGCCATGGCTGTCACTGACGCACATGGCATGGTGAACCAAATTGATAGGTATTTGACATTTTAACATTGACGCGCCAAATCGCGGTTGCGGTTTGGCGTATGCTCTGCTAAAATAGGCGCGGGTGAGGAAAAAATGAAAGGTACGCTTCTGGAGGGAAACATCCGTCGGCAATTGATCTCGCTGGCGGCTCCGCTGCTGCTTGGAAGCATATTGCAGCAGCTCTACAACACGGTGGATTCGCTGATTATCGGTCGCTTCCTCGGCACGGAGGCATTTTCGGCGGTCGGCATTGCGGGAACCATCATGAACCTGTTCATATTCGTGCTCACAGGCTTTTGCACCGGAGTATCGGTGATCTTCGCGCAGGCCTTCGGCAGCGGCGATAGGAGCGCCTTTCGCAGGGAAACCTTCGTGTCCATCACGCTGGGCGCGGGCATTACCATTGTGCTGAGCGCGCTGTTTATGCTGCTTTTGCGGCCTACGCTGCGGATTATACAGTCGCCCGAAGAGCTGATCCCGCAGATCGAGGCTTACCTCAATGTGGTTATTGGCGGTATGCTGGCAACCTACTTCTACAATCTGTTTTCGAGCATGCTGCGCGCCATAGGCGATACCCGGGCGGCAACCTTCTTTCTGCTGATCTCCGTGCTGGCGAATGCTGTGGTGGACTATATCTTTGTCGGCCCGATGAAGATGGGAATCGCTGGCGCGGCATGGGCAACGGTGCTGGCACAGCTGCTCTCTGCGGTGCTGTGCCTGATTTACCTTTTCCGCAGGGATCGTGATCTGATCTGCACGCGCTACGAATGTCACTTTGAAAAGAGTCTGGTGAAGCACACGCTGGAGTTTGGCTTTACCTCCGCGCTGCACCAGTCGGCACTCTACATCGGCAAGATATTCGTGCAGGGCGCGGTGAACACGCTGGGAACGCCCGGCATTGCGGCCTACACGGCAACTACCCGGGTGGAGGGCTTTGCCAATTCCTTTGGAACCAGCGCTGGGCATGCGGTTTCCGTATTTGTGAGCCAGAATACCGGCGCGGGCAACCAAAAACGGGTGCGCGAGGGCATGAAGTGCGGCATGGTCATCAATATTGCCATGGGTCTGGTCTTTTCCGTGGTGCTGTATGCGGCGGCAGAGCTGGGCGTGCGCATCTTTCTGGACGCCGGAGAAACGCAGGCGCTGGTCTTTGGCGTGGAATACTTGCAGCAGGTGGCGCTGTTTTACATACTTTGCTTCACTGGAAATACCTTTGTTGGCTATTTCCGCGGCGCTGGCAAGGTGTATGTGCCGCTTATCGCAACCACGCTGCACATCAGCGTGCGCGTGGCGGTATCCTATCTGCTGGTTGGCAGGCTGGGCTTGCGGGCTGTGGCGCTGGCAACCGGCATTGGCTGGCTGATGATGACGCTGTTCCAGATTCTTTCCTACCGAAGGGTAAACCGCGATGGGATCGTGGCTGGGATGCAGAATGGCTGAGCGTGATCGCCAAAAAACAAGGCTCCCGACGGGTTGATTGGCTGCGTCGGGAGCTTTATTTTTGGCATGTTTGCCATGCTTGCATAGCCAAAAAGGCATTGGCCTGTGATTGGTCTGGCGTTGGCTTGCCATGGGTCGGCGGTTTGCTAGGCAGGTATCTGAGCTGCACAAGGCAAGCAGAAAATGGGCGGTTCATGGAAGTGAAGCTAGAGGCGCTTGTCGAGGCAGACCAGATCGATCTCCTTTAGACCGTTGAAGGGCGTGCGGACGACACAGGCTTCCCGATAGCCGAGCCGCTGATAGAGGCGGCGGGCGGCGAGGTTGACGACGTTGGTATCCAGCCGCAGAGCGGTGCAGCTATGCCGGCGGGCAAAGTCCTCGTAGAAGCGGACGAAGGCTGTGCCATGACCCTGTCCCTTTGCACTGGGGCTGACGACCAGTGTGTGCAGAACCATGACCTCATCAGGGTCGGCATCGAAGCTCCAGCGTGCGTTATCATACTCGGGACCCTGATAGCGGTTGATGCGACCGCAGGCGAGGATGCAGCCAGCCTCCTCCAGAACGAACATATCGCGGCGGCGGATGGCGTCCTCGGCATGGCAGCGCTCGGGATAGACGCCCCGCTGCCAGCCGATGCTTGCGCGACCGGCCTCGATCTCCGTATGAACCTCGGCATAGATGGCTGCAATGGAATCAAGATCGCTGAGGTAGGCGCGGCGGATCATGCTTCATCCTCCTGATATGGTTGGTTTGGCTGCATGGCGGCGGGCAGGTTGCTGGAGGTCTGGATGGAGGACATGAGCTGGGAAATCTCATTTTCGGAAAGCTCTCTCCACTGGCCGGGGCGGAGGTTGCCCAGGCGGATGGAATTGATGCGCACGCGCTTGAGCTTAACCACGTTGTAGCCAAGAGCCTCGCACATGCGGCGAATCTGCCGGTTGAGTCCCTGCACGAGGATGAGGTTGAAGGAGCGATTGCCGGTGCGGCGCAGCTTGCAGGGCAGGGTGACGGTATCGAGGATGGGCACGCCGCGCATCATGCTCTCCATAAATTCGCGGGTGAGCGGCTTATCCACCTCGACCTCATATTCCTTTTCGTGGCCGCCGGCAGCGCGGAGGAGGCGATTGACGATCTCGCCGTCGCTGGTGAGCAGGAGCAGACCCTCGGACGCCTTATCCAGCCTTCCCACGGGGAAGATGCGGATGGGATAGTTAACGTAGTCCACCACGTTCATGGGCTCGCGGGGGTCGGCGGTGCAGACGATGCCCTGCGGCTTATTGAGGGCGATATAGACCTTTTTGCCCCTGCCGGAGAGGAGCTTGCCATCGCAGGAAACCTGCATGCCGGGCTTGACGCAATCGCCCAGCACGCCGATGCGACCGTCGATCCTCACGCGACCCTCCTGAATGAGGCGGTCGGCCTCGCGGCGGGAGCAGTAGCCGCTGTCTGCGATGAACTTATTTAGGCGCTTGCCTGCGTTGTTATTTTCCATGATAGATCTCCTTGGATATGACGATGATGGTTGGCGCTGCGAAATTTAAGTTTTCAATAAAACGCAGCGATGGGACGTTTTTATGATTATAGCACGTTTGAAGATACTGGACAAGTTTACAAGGATGCGATACACTGTTTTTAATAGAGAATATATAATGGGAAGGTATGGTGGCTGGAATGGCGACAGTAAGCTTGCGCAAAACAAGGGAGACCCGCGTGCGCGGCGGTCATCCGTGGATATATGCATCTGAGATCGAAAAGGTGAGCGGCGCTTTTGAGAACGGCGACATAGTGGACGTGCAGGATTTCCGAGGGAAATATATCGGGCGCGGGTTTTACAACCCGGCATCGCAGATTTCGCTGCGGATACTGACGCGGAACGACGAGGAATGCGACCGTGCCTTTTTTGCCAAGCGGATACAGGATGCTTGGGACTACAGGAAGCTGATGTGCGACCCCGAGAGCTGCCGGCTGATCTACTCAGAATCGGACTTTCTGCCGGGCTTGGTGGTGGACAAGTATGGCGACGTGCTGGTATTGCAGAGCCTGTCGCTGGGCATCGAGCGCATCAAGGACATGATCGCCGACCTGCTGATGGAGATCGTGCAGCCGCGGGGCATATGGGAGAGAAGCGACGTGCCGGTGCGCAGGCTGGAGGGCATGGAGCAGAGAACCGGGCTGCTGCGTGGCGAGGTGCCCGACCTTGTGGAGATGAAGGAGAACGGCATTATCTTCGGCGTGGATGTGAAGAACGGCCAGAAGACCGGCTTCTTCCTCGACCAGAAGGAGAACCGGGCGGCCATCGCGCCCTTCTGTAAGGGTGCAAGGGTGCTGGACTGCTTCTGCCACAACGGATCATTTTCGCTGCATGCGGCAAAGTACGGCGCGAAGGACGTGCTGGGCGTGGATATTTCCGAGGAGGCGCTGGAGGTTGCCCGGGAAAATGCCCGCCGCAACGGGCTGGAGAACGTGCGCTTTGAGGCGCACAACTGCTTTGACCTGCTGCGGGAGATGACGGAGGCGAATGAGAAATTTGACGTGGTGATCCTCGACCCGCCCGCCTTTACCAAGAACAAGGCCGCCTTGCAGAGCGCGCTGAGGGGCTACAAGGAGATCAACCTGCGGGGCTTGAAGCTGGTTCGTCCCGGCGGATTTCTGGTGACCTGCTCGTGCAGCCAGCATGTGCTGACGGACATGTTCCAGAATATGGTAAACGAGGCTGCCCGCGACGCCAAGAAACGGATACGGCTGGTGGAATATCGCACGCAGGGGCTGGATCATCCGCTGCTGCCGCAGAGCATTGAAACGAAATACTTGAAGTGCATGATACTTCAGGTAATGGAATAGGGCTGAAGAAAAAGCAAAGTGGCGGGGAAGCTTGCTCCTCCGCCATCAAACTAAAACAGAGGCTTGCGGAACTCTGCCTCGATGGCTGCCCACCTTTGCAGGAAGGCTTCGCCGTCGCTATCCTCGGCAATGAGCTGCACCGCCCGGGCGCAGCCACGCACAAAGGCAGGATCCAGCCCGGCTAGGCCGCTGGCTGCCAGCGGACAAACGGCGCGGGCACGGGCATCCATGCGAACCGTCCACCTGCCGGATCTGCCCAGCACCGGGCAGAGGGGGAAGATGCGGCAGAGGAAGGGTCGATGCTCCCGCTCGCAGGCGCCGTGGCAGAGCACCATGGGGGCGTCCATGCGAGGCTCGGGCACGATGCTGCCCCAGGCGGCGCAGGCTTCCTCGCCGGGGAGCAGGCACACGCCGCCCTGACCATCGGCATCGGGCTTGCAGCAGGCTGCGCCGCAGAGCTGACCGCAGTCGCCGGTCAGAGGGGTGGAATTGCCGATCGCCTGATAGGCTTTCAGAAGTAGTTCTTTTTGCATGTTAAATCTGTTCCTTCTATTTAATATAGGCTTAATGCGCTGGTTCTGCGTGGCTTGCACAAACATGATAGCATGCCGGAACGCGGATGTCAAACAGCTTGACTTTTTTCGGAAATTTCTGTATCCTTATCGGGTATGGAACGAGTATGAACTGAACGAAGGAGAGAGCGGGCATGCGGATACTGGGCATTGACCCCGGCTTGGCAACGATGGGCTACGGCGTGATCGAGGCGGAGCGGGGCAAGTATCGGCTGATACAATATGGAACCATCAACACGCCTGCCGGGCAGCCCATGCCGCATCGGCTGCGCGCCATAGCGCAGGGCGTGGGGCAGCTGATGGAGATATACGAGCCGGACGAGGTTGCCTTCGAGGAGCTGTTTTTCTCCAAGAACATAACCACGGGCATGGCGGTGAGCGCGGCAAGGGGCGTGGCTCTGGTTGCCGTGGTCACGCAGACGGACGAGCTATATGAGTACACGCCGATGCAGATCAAGCAGGCGGTGACGGGTTATGGCGGCGCGGACAAGCATCAGGTGCAGCACATGGTGAAGCTTCTGCTGCATCTGGACGAGATACCCCGGCCCGACGATGCGGCGGATGCGGTGGCGGTGGCGCTGACCCATGCCAACAGCCAGCAGGCAAAGCAGCTGTTCAAGATCAAATGAGGCTTGGCTGCTTGGGTCGATATTTTAACGGATAAGTCGGAATAAAGTAAAAAAACGGCGGCAGGCAAAGGCTCGTTCCTGAGCGGCCTGACAGAGCAATGGGAGGCAGCATGTACGCGCATATTGATGGGATCATAGCGGAGAAGGATCGCGACAGCATCGTGCTGGATGCGGGCGGCGTTGGTTATCTGCTGTATGTGAGCGGAGCCACGCTCTCGATGGCTCCAGCGGTGGGCGAGCGGATGAAGCTATACTGCGTGCTAAATGTTCGCGAGGATGCGATGGAGCTTTACGGCTTCTACAGCCGGGAGGAAAAGAGGATGTACGAGCGGCTGCGCAGCGTATCGGGCGTTGGTTCGCGTACGGCGCTGGCGATACTTTCGGCGATGAGCGTGCGGGATCTGTCCATCGCGCTGGTTGCCGGGGACGCCAACGTGCTTACCCGGGTGCCGGGCATCGGCAAAAAGACGGCACAGCGGCTGGTTCTGGAGCTGAAGGACAAGGTGGACGAGGATCAGCTGACGGGGCAGGTTGCCGCCATTTCGCCCAAGACCAGTGCGAGCGGACCGGAGGCGGAGGCCATTGCGGCGCTGGTTTCCCTTGGCTACTCCAGCGCGGAGGCGGCAAAGGCGGTATCCCTTGTGGCAGAGCAGACGGATCAGGCGGACAAGATGATCTTCTTGGCGCTGAAGGGTCTGGGTGGCTGAGGCAGATGGCAGCCTTGCTTATGAGGCTTACGAATGAGCCTTGCCAAAGAGCATGGCTTGCTTATAATTAGACATAAAGCACTCTTTTTCTGCATATATAGATAGCAGAAAAGGGGTGTTTTTTATGATGGATCGAAACCAGCTGAATGGTGATCTCCTGCACGACCTGAAGCTGCCGATACAATTGATTTCGAGCTGCGCGGCGCTGCTGGCGGAGGAAAAGCGGATGAGCCGGCGGGGCAGGGATTGCCTACGGATGCTGAACCAGAGCGCGGGGGAGCTGGAGCAGGCGGTGCTGCGAGGCGCGGAGGTGGGCTGCGGCGGCAGGCGGGACGTGGTTGGCTTTGCGCGGCGGCTGGCGGGAGAATTTGCGCTGCTTGCCGAGCGGAAGGGAGTCAGGATGGTTTTCCGCGAGAATGCAGCCTGCTTTCGAATGGAGATCGATACGCAGAAGCTGCGCAGGATACTGAGCAATCTATTTGGAAATGCGCTTAGGCACACGCCGCCCGGCGGGAGGATAGCGCTGGAGGCGCGGCTGACGGAGGATGGAATGGAGTTTTCCATGGAGGATACGGGCTGCGGGGTTCCAAGGGAGATGCGGGAGCGGATATTTGAGCGCGGCGTGAGCGACGGCGGCACGGGGCGCGGGCTTGCCATCGTGCGCGAGCTGGCGGGCGAGCTGGGCGGCAGCATCCGGCTGGAGGAGGCGGTGGGCATGGGCAGCAGGTTTGTGCTGCGGATACCGGTGCGGGGCGGCGAGGCATGACTTTTTCCCTTTGGCGTGCATATCATGGCAGAGGGAAAGGCGGGATGCTATGCGTTATGCGGTCATTGGCGGAGACATGCGCTTTGTACATCTGGTGAGCATGCTGGAGGAATCCGGCAGGGAGGCGCGGGGGTTCTTTCAGCAGAGAAGGGAGGATGCGGCTGAGCGGCTGGGGGAATACGACAGCATTATTACAAACTGGCCGATGCGCTTCCCTCTGGCGGAGGGCGAGGTTAGCAGCGAGGAGGTTATCGGCAGGCTTGCGGAGGACGGCAGACTGCTTTGCGTGGGGCCGCGGTTCCCGGAGGAGGGGATAGCGGGTCTGAAATGCGTGAACCTATGGGCGGATGAGCGGCTGCTGCGGGAGAATGCTTACCTGACGGCGGAGGCTGCGGTGGCGACGGCGATGCGCCGCAGCGGCGGCGTGCGGGGCAGGAAAAGCGCGGTGATCGGCTACGGCAGGATCGGCAGCGCGCTGGTGGAGATACTTGGACACATGGGTGCAGAGGTTATGCTATATTCCCGCAGCGCTGAGAAGCGGCGGCTGGCTGGCGCGACGGCGCTGGATATAGAGGAAATAGCGGATAGCATCGGCTGTGCGGGATTGATATTTTCCACGCCGCCCGCACCGGTGCTGGACGAGGGCAGGCTGACGCGGGTTTCGAAGGAGGCTGTATTGATCGACCTTGCCAGCCCGCCCTATGGCTTTGAGCTGGATAAGGCTCGGGAGATGGGCTTGCAGGCGTACCGGGAGCCGGGTCTGCCAGGAAGGTATTGTCCGCTGAGCGCGGCGCGGGTCATTTATGGCGCGGTGGTGCGCTGGGAGGAGGGTGAGATGGATGGCTGAGCTGAATGGCGTGCGGATCGGCTGCGCGATGACGGGTTCGTTTTGCATGTTCCGGGCGGTATTTGAGCAATGGCGGCGGTTGAGAGAGGCTGGCGCGGAGCTGATACCGATCATGTCCTTCAATGCGGCGGCGCTGGACACGCGCTTTTATCCCGCTCAGGAGACTGTGGCGACCTTCGAGGAGATTTGCGGCAGGGAAATAATTGCGAACATCACGCAGGCGGAACCAATCGGACCCAAAAAGATGCTGGATCTGCTGATCGTGGCGCCATGCACGGGAAACTCGCTTGCGAAGATCGCCAACGGGATAACCGATACCCCGGCGGCGCTGGCGGCAAAATCCCATCTGCGGAATGGGCGGCCGCTGCTGATCGCAGTATCGACGAACGATGCGCTTTCGGGCAGCGGGCAGAACATCGGAAGGCTGCTCAATACGAAGAACATATACCTCGTGCCGTTTGGTCAGGACGATCCGCAGGGAAAGCCGCGCTCCTGCGTGGCGAAATTTGAATTGATGCTGGAAAGTGCTAAAATGGCGCTGGATGGGGTGCAAATACAGCCAATACTGATGTAAATGACAGGAATTAACGCAAACCATACAGAAATACGACGGAATACCTGCATACAATGTTAAAGAGAAAAAAAGTTGCAAAAAGGGGTTGACAAGTACAAAGACTTTTGATATACTCTCAACTGTTGTCGCGAGAGCGACGGCAGCGATCCTTGAAAACGATACAGAGAAGTA
>CAYWLE010000050.1:0-10654 GCA_964458825.1 uncultured Oscillospiraceae bacterium
GAGATTCTCAAGGGTGTCACACCCTTGAGCGGGTTCTTAGGGCAGAGCCCCTGAGAAAAGGGGTTATAGGGGCAGAGTCCTGAGTGTTCCCCCCGACCGTCCCCCTGAGCGTATTCCGCTTATAGCTTCAAATATCCCTCCGCTTCTTCAGGCAAGACCTTGGCGATGGCTGCGAGCATTTCCTCCAGCCGTGCCGTGGTAGCCGCCTCAGCGCGGAGCGTGACCTGCTCGGCGGTAACAGATTTGCGCATCAGCAGCCAGCCATCGGCAAGATCGGCGCGCACGCCGTCCAGATGGCTGATCTTTGCGCCAGCCTCAATTGCCATGGCTTCCACGCGGTCCAGCCAGCCCTGCTGCTCGGCATAGGCGCAGGGTATGCGGATATCGGGGGTGATGGGCGGGCAATGGATGTCCTCCACCATCTCAGATAGCTTCTTTCCCTGCCTTGCGATCAGTTCCGCCATCATCAGCGCGGCAAACAGACCATCATCATAGCCAAGCTCGCCAAAGAAGAAGTGGCCGCTCACCTCGCCTGCAACCGCAGCGCCGTTTTCAAGGAAACGCTTTTTAATGAAGGAGTGGCCGCTCCTCTCCGGCAGAGGAGTGCCGCCCATCTCCAGCACCGCATCGCGGATCACGGAGGAGGATTTCTGATCGTAAACCACCGGCGTGGGTTTGTCCTTGAGCAGGGCACGGATGAACAGCACCAGCGATTTTTCATTCTGCACCGGCACGCCATGCTCGTCGAGGAAGACCGCACGATCGCCGTCGCCGTCAAAGGCAACGCCAAGATCTGCGCCGCAGGCACGCACAGCCTCGCCGGTGGCGCCAAGGTGGCTGTACTCCGCAGGGTTGGGGTCGCGGTGGGGGAAGGAACCGTCCGCCTCGCAGTAAAGCTCCGTCACACGATAGCCTGCCCGGCGGAAAACCTCCGGCGCAACGCTGCTCATGGCTCCGCTGCCCGCATCCACCAGCACGTGTAGGGGTCGCACCGCATGAAAGCGCCCAGCGAGGAAGTCCATATACTCCCGAACCACATTCCATTGTTCGATGGAACCCCTCTTCTGGGCAAACTCAGCGCTGCGAACCACGCCCTCCAGCCGATCCACAATGGGTCGGGTCACAGGCTCGCCGCCGATCATGAATTTCACACCGTTGTATTTGGGCGGGTTGTGGGAAGCAGTTACGGTTGCACCAGCGCCAGCGTTGCTGTGGTGCAGGGCATAGTAGAGCGCGGGCGTGGGTATGGTGCCCAGATCGATCACCTGCGCGCCGGAATCCAGCAAGCCTTCCGTCAGCGCAGCCTTCAGCTCAGGCGTGGATAGCCGCACGTCGCCGCCAACCAGCACCTTTCCGGGGCTGAGGGTCGCCAGCGCACGGCCGATCTTGTAGGTATCCTCCGCGGTGATCTCCTGCGGATAGATGCCGCGTATATCGCAATCCTTGTATATGCTCATGCATACCTCCTGTATGATTTATACATTATATATCATATATCCGCTTCATATCATCGCAAAATGCGGCGTAGATATCGGCGTAGCGCTCGGCAAGCGCCCGATCCGGCTCCGTTATGCTGCGGTAGCGTATCATGCGCTGGGCAGTTTTTTCCAGCCCGCCGAAATAATTCGAGGCAGCCAGCAGGGCAGAACCCATCGCCGCATCCACCACCTCGGGAACCATCAGCTGCCTGCCGAGGATGGATGCACGTATCCTCAGCCAAAGCTCGCTCTTGCATGCGCCGCCGGTGGTGTATATCGTGTCGCCCACGCCGCAGCCCAGCGCCTGCATGTGGTCGAAGGCAAATTTCTCCGCAAAGCCAACGCCCTCCATGATGGCGGGATAGAGCCTGCCGCCGGTGACGTCGCCCATGTAGAAGGCCTCGCAGTCCGGCTTCACGAAGGGAAAGCGCTCGCCCCTTCCCGTCAGCGGATAGCAGCGCACGCCGGTGGGTACAAGGCTCTCGGCATGAGCGTTGCACTCGTCAAAGCTCATCTCTCCGCGGGCAAAGTTCAGCACCCTGCCGCCGAGGTTGGCCGCGCCGCCCAGCAGCCATTCGCCGCTGGGTAGCATGTGGGAGTAGGAGGAACCGTTGGGGTCGATCACCAGCTGCTTCGTCACGCCCTTGAGTACGAAGGTGGTGCCGATGATGGACGCCCATCTGCCACTGCCCACAGCGCCCGCAGCCAGCGCCGATGCATAGCCGTCGGTGGAGCCTCCGGTCACAACGGCGATCTCCGGCAGCCCCAGCCGCTGGCTCGCCTCATGGCTCACATGGGCGATGGCCGTGCCGGGACGCACGATGCGCGGCAGCTTGCTGAGGTCAAGCCCCAGCACCGAGGCATATTCCTCCGGCCAGCGATCGTCAATCAGGTCGTAGCCGGTCTTGAGCGCATTGCTGTAGTCCGATACTTTGTATTCGCCGCAGATCATGCCCGCCACATAGTCCGCCTGATGGGCAAAGATAGCCGTCCTTTCGTATATCTCGGGCATTTCATCGTGGAACCAGAGGATGCGGGGCAGGGAGAAGGACGCGCCGAAGCGGTAGCCCAGCTTTGCTTCAATGTGGCCCATGCGCTCGTGGATGCGCTTTGCCTGCGCGGCGGCGCGGGGATCATTGTACATGATGCCGTTGGTTAGCGGCTTCATATTTTTGTCCAGAGGCACGATGGTGCCGCTGGTTCCGTCGATGGATATGGCCATTATGCTCTCCGGTCGCTCCAGCTGACTGGTGCAGGCGCGTATGGCAGTTTCCGCCGCAGTAAGCCATGCAGCGGGGCTCTGCTCGTACCAGCCCTCATGGCTGGCGATGTTCAGGCTCTCAAAGGGGACGGAGTGGCTGGCGGCGATGCTTCCCATCTCATCGCTCACCACGCAGCGCACGCCCTGCGTGCCAACGTCGATTCCCATAAACAGCATCTGTGTCTTCCTCCTTTGGTTTGGCTGGTCAGGCTGGTTTGCTTATTCGTAATCCAGCACCATCACCGGCGGCAGCGCGCCGAGACAGGCTCGGCTCAGCCGCAGCTCCCGGGGCATGCGCACGGCTTGGGTGGCTGCAATAAATTCGTCTGCCGTGGTGATGTTGATCGTGGGGTAGGCAGCCGTCTTGAAGTGCATGGCGATGGCTGCGCGGGGCTTGAGCAGGCTTATCAGCTCGGCAGCCTGCATGCTGTTGATGGTATAGGTTCCGCCAATGGGCAGAAGCAGCGCGTCCAGCCCCTGCAAAAATGCCGTCTGATCTTCATTCGGCATGTGACCTAGGTCGCCCAGATGGGCAATGCGCATGCCCTCGCCCTCGATGCGAAACAGCAGGTTGCTTCCCCGCAGCGCACCCTGCCGATCATCATGGAAGGATGGCATGGCGCTGATCTTCACCCCGCCAATGCTGTATTCCCCGGCGGTGCGGATCACGCTGAAATTGCCCCGCAGGCTCTGGATGTGGTTGTGATCGAAGTGATCGTGGCTCACCAGCGCAGCATCGCAGACGGCATCGCAGGGAGGATAGGTTACGCTTTGGTCAAAGGGATCGGTCACGAGCGTCGGCCCACCCTCATAGGCGAGGGAGAAGCAGGCATGGCCGTAGTACTTGAGCTTCATCTGGTCAACCTCCTTAATATAGCTTATATAGCTTTGTGGCTGTATAGCCATGCATGCAGCAGCGCCCCGGCATATAGCCCGCCGCCGCAGCAGGCTCCCCGAAGGGCAAGGGCGGCATGGCGGCGCAGCGCACGATCATAGGCTTGTATCTCAGCATTCATGTTGGCGTCAGATGCGGCGGCCATGTCCATTAGCTTCCAGCCCTGCCCCAGCAGCATAAGCCCCGCCCGGTCTGCCTCCATGCCCCGGAAGCGCATGAGGCTTTGGGAAAGCTGGTCAGGCGGCTCGCTGCACATTTCCAGCTCCTGCGCCCAGCCTCCGTCCGGCAGTATGGCAAGCAGGGAACCGCGCAGCTCGGCAATAAAGCCCGGCAGTGCAGGCAGCTCCCCGGTAAAGACCGGCGCGTTGGTTATAAACAGGTATTCCCCCCTGTCGCGGCGCAGAAAGGCATGCGGCGGCAGAGCCTTGCGCAAATCGTCGCGCATGCGGTCTGTCGGCAGCCCGGCTTCACTGTACATAGCGCTTCAAAACCTCCGGCAGGAAATCGAGTATGTCGGCGGCGTTCATGGCGTAAGCGCCGTATTTCTCCTGCGCAGCCGCTCCGGCAAGCCCGTGCAGCTCGCATGCCGCCACAGCAATGAGCGCGTAGGGCATGCCCTGCTTGGCTTCGTCCGAGGCAGGCAAGCCTCCGCAGGCGAGGGAGGCAAGCAGAGCCCCCGTCAGCCCGGTAAGTATATCGCCACTGCCGCCACGCGCCATGCCGCAGCCGCCGGAGGCGCTCACATAGCAGCCGTCCCCGCCGCATATCACCCGCGCCGCAGCCTTGAGCACAGCCGTGCAGCCGAGGGCATGCAGCGCCTGTGCATCGGCAATTGGCTCCGTGCATTTCCTGCCCAGCAGCCGCGCAGCCTCGCCGGGGTGGGGCGTCAGCAGATGCCATGGCCGGAGCAGCTTCATCAGCTCCCCGTGCATGGCCAGCAGGTTCAGCGCGTCCGCATCGATCACCGCAGGCAGCCCGCTCTCCAGCACTGCCCGCAGAACCTCCGGCGAGGCGCTGCGGGAAAGCCCCGGACCGATGGCGATGGCAGTCTTGCCAAGCAGAGCCTGCTCCAGCAGCGGCGCAGCCTGAGCAGCCAGAGCGCCGCCCTCCTGCGGCAGTGGTATCGCCATGGCGCAGGGAGCGTGTAGCTGCATCAGGGGCAGTATCTCCTCCGGGCAGGCGATCGTCACCAGTCCCGCGCCGCCGCGCAGCGCCGCCTTGGCGCATAGCGCCGCCGCACCAGCCATGCCCACACTGCCAGCCACGATCAGCAGATGCCCGCAGCTGCCCTTGTGGATGCTGCGTTTGCGCCGGGGCAAAACGGCGGCAATGTCCTCCGGCTGAAGCAGCTGCGGCAGCTCCTTCGGGAAAATATCGCTTGGGAAGCCCACGTCCGCACAAATCAGCTCGCCGCACATATCCAGACCATCCTGCAAGCAATGCCCGTACTTGGCAAGCTGAAAGCTCACGGTAACATCCGTCTGCACGCAGGGCCGATATGCCGCTCCGCTTTTTCCGTTCAGACCAGAGGGTATGTCGGCGGCAATGGTTTTGCTTCCGTGGCTGCGGTGAAGGTTCATCCGCTCGATCAGCCGGGCGGCGGCTCCCTCCGGCGCACGGGACAGCCCCGTGCCATACAGGCAGTCGATCCATAGATCCGGCATCGCCTCGTCAGGCAAGCCATCGCATATCGGTATGCCGCTGCTGCGGGCGCGCTCGGCATTGCTGCAAGCATCCTCCGATCTTGCGGGTACGGCGGCAAATATCCGGCACCGCAGCCCCCGCTCGGCAAGCAGCCGAGCACAGGCATAGCCGTCGCCGCCGTTGCCGCCGGGGCCACAGGCAATGAAAATATCCTCGGCTGCCGGGTATCGCTCGACCACAATATCCGCCAGCGCCTGCGCGGCACGCTCCATAACAGCGATGGACGGCGTGCCGGAGGCTTCGAAATAGCGCCTCTCGCTTGCAAGCATATCCTGCGGGGAAATGATCCTGCGCACGTGCCTGCCTCCCTTCCCGGAGCAAATTCAAAATAAATTACGACTTTCCAGTGAATATTATAGCACAAATGCCCCGCCTTGTGGGGATTTTCTTGTATTTCGATGGAAAAATCGCTATACTTAAATTGGTTACTTGGCTGTATCGGGCAAACCAAAGCCAAATGCAGGCTTCATGGGGGAACCTGAATGCCGCTTTTTACCGTCTAAATGCAGGCAACCTTCCAAAAACACAGGCAGCTTCCAAAGGAGATAGATTTATGCAGGTTACGCAGCGCTTCGCGCAGTTGCTGAAGAACAATGTGGGCAAGGTGATCGTGGGCAAGGAAAATGCGGTAGAGCTGATGATGATCGCCGTGCTCTGCCGCGGCCATGTGCTGATCGAGGACGTGCCGGGCGTGGGCAAGACCACCCTCGCTAGCGCGCTGGCAAGGTCGCTGGACTGCTCTTTCAAGCGCATCCAGTTTACGCCGGACATCACCCCTTCGGATATCACCGGCTTCTCCATCGCCAATTTCAAAACCGGCGAGCTGGAATATAGACCGGGCATGATCATGAGCCAGATCGTGCTGGCGGACGAAATCAACCGTACCTCCCCCAAGACCCAGTCCTCCCTTCTGGAGGTGATGGAGGAGGGCCACGTATCCGTGGATGGCGTGACCTATGATGTGCCCAAGCCCTTCATCGTGCTGGCTACCCAGAACCCTGTGGATTTCGTGGGAACCTATCCTCTGCCCGAGGCGCAGCTGGATCGCTTCTTCATGCGGGTGTCCATTGGCTATCCCACCGCCGAGGAGGAGGCCGATATTCTCGAGCGCTATACCTCCGGCAAAAAGCCTATGGAGGAGCTGCGTCCCATCTGCACAAGCAGCGATATTCTCCGCCTCCAGCAGGAGGTGGAGGGCGTGCATACCTCCCGCGAGGTTCGCGCCTATATCTCCGCCATTGCAGCCGCCTCCCGCCGGAGCAGCGCGCTCCAGCTGGGCGTGTCCACCCGCGCAGCCATCTCCCTGCTGCGAGCCGCGCAGGCGAGAGCGCTGCTGGAGGGTCGTGATTACGTGTCCCCAGAGGATGTGCAGCGCATGGCTGAACCTGTGCTTGCCCACAGGCTGGTGCTTTCCCCCGAGGCACGCATGCGCAGCATGACGGCCGAGCGCGTGCTTCAAGGCGTGCTCAGCGGCGTGCAGGTGCCGGTGAAAGTGAAGTGAGCAAAATGAACGCACGTTTGGGCGGCGTGCTGGCGGCGATGGTTGCCCTGCTGGCCGCGGGACTCACCACCGGCGCCCGCATCTATTATTATCTGCTTGCGCTGCTTGCCCTCATGCTGGTCTATTCCCTTGCCTGCGTGCTTTGGACTCTTGCCACGGTGAAGGTATCCATCAAGGGCGTCAAGCCACGGCTGCTGCGCGGCGAGAGCCTGATAACCATCCTCACCGTGGAGCATGGCTCCATCCTGCCTCCTGGCAGCCTGCGGGTGGTGCTCAGCGTGCCCGGCGGCAGCGTCATGCGGCAGGAGATCGCCGTGGAAGCGCCGCCCTTTGCCCGGCGGAGCTTCCGCCATGTGGTGCGCTGTCCCCACCGCGGCATATATGAGCTTGGCGTGGCTCGCATTGCAGCCAGCGATGTTTTCGGCTTGTTTGATTTATCCCGCAGCGCGGGAAAGAAGCTGCTGCGAGTGGAGGTCTGCCCCCGCGCCCGAGAGATGCCGTCCATGGAGCTGCGTGCCTCGGATGTGGGGCCGGAGTTTCGCTCCCGCGCCACGGAGGATGCGGCTTCCCCCTCCGATACCCGCAAGTGGCAGGAGGGCGACGAGCTAAAGAAGGTTCACTGGAAGCTGTCCCTGCGTCGGCGGGAGATGATGGTGCGCACCTTTGAGGAGAGCGCCCGCCCGGATACCCTCATCATACCGGATATGAGCGAGGTCACGGCGCTTCAGGATCAGCGGCTGACCATTAAGGATTGCATCTGCGAGGCTGCCCTCGGCGCGGCGAAGGCACAGCTGGAGGCTGGCTACCCCGTTCGCATGCCGCTGGAAAGCAAGCGCCCGCAGGAGCTGTCCGGCAGGAGCATAGCCGATATCGCAGGCTTTGCCGATGCGCTCATGCGTGCAAATTTTGATAGCCCCTATCCCTATGAGCAGGTGCTTACCCTCATTCAGCGGCGCATGCAGCGCACCGGCGGCGCAATGCTCATCAGCAGCCGCCTCACCACCCGCACGGCAGATATTGCCATGCGCATGCAGCAGACCGGCATGCAGGTGAAGTTCATCTGGATCACGGATGCACCACGGGAGGAGGCGCTCGAAATGCTCGAGCGCATGAAGATGTCCGGCGTTCAGGTGCAGACCGCCGATCCTTGGGCGGAGCCGGCTCCGGCGGATATTTAGTTAGACAGTGCAAGCCTGCCGCGGCAAGGGAAAAAGATAGCCGCTGGGCAGGCATGGAAGCCGTGGTCGGTGGAAAAGCTTCCACCTCCGCAGAGCTTATTCTTCATTACAGAGGTCATTCATGGATAGAATCAAACGCTTCCTCGGCGCCTTCGCACCGGCGCTGCTTGCCGCGCTGATGGCAGGCTGCGCTGCCTGCGTATTGCTGCGGGCGCTGGGGTTTGATGTTGGCTGGCTGTCGGTCTATGCAGCGGCGCTCTCAGCCGCCGCCGTGGTTCGGCTGGGCGGCAGGAGCACGGTGTGGGCGCTGGTTTCCACAGCGCTGCTGGTTGGCTCCATTGGAATCCTTGCCTTTACAGCAGCGGAGGGCATCGCCGCCCTCCTGCGGGATGCGGTGGGCGGGCTGGATGCGGATCAGCTGCTTGCCCATGCCGCTGCGGCACGCAGCATGGCGCTGCTGGCGGCGCTGCTGCTGGGCGCGGTCTTTTCCCTGCTGGTGCAGGGTCAGTCCACTGCGCCGCTGGTGCTGATGGCTTTCCTCACGGCGCTGATCTGTGCGCTGGCGAGCAGCGAGGCGCTCAGCCTGTGGCTTGCCGTGCCGGGCTTGCTTGCGGCGGTGGTGGTATTTGGCATGCATGCGGGCGGTCGTCGGGAGGGCGTTCGACCAGCGCTCCTGCTGCCTGCCGCGCTTGCCGTGCTGCTGGCCGTGGCGCTGGTTCCCGGCGAAAGGCTCACATGGGAGCCGCTGGAAAATGCCGCCGCCCAGCTCCGCTCCATCGTGGAGGATTACATCCGCTTCACCGAGGAGCGCATGGCATTTACCATCAATGAAAAGGGCTATAACCATGCCGGGCTTGTTGGCGATAGCGTGGTCGCCATGCTGGGCGGCCCAGCCGATCCCGATGATGGCGCGGTGATGCGCGTGCAGACCGATCAGAACCTGCTGCTCCGAGGAGCCATCAAGCGCAGCTACACCGGCTATTCTTGGGTGGACGACCAGCCCAAGGCACGCTACCTCTACTATGACTTCACCCATCGCGGCACGCGCAATCAGGTTTTCGATGCCTCCACCGGCGCAGCCAACGCAGCCTTCCAGCCCGTCACCGCCAGTGTGGAAATGCTTCAGCGTGGCACAAGCACCCTCTTCGTGCCTGCAAGGCTTGCCTCCTTCGAGATGGGTTTGGAGGATGCGGTATACTACAATTCCATTGGCGAGGTCTTTCTCACCCGAGAGGTGCAGCCCGGCGATAGCTACGCCGTGGAAACCTTCCTGCCGCTGGACGAGGCTTCCCTGCTTGCCGCGGCAAGCGCTGAGCTGGAGAAGCCGGACGCGCGCTTTGAGGAGATCCAGAGGGAGTATACCCAGCTTCCGCAGGGCGTGGACAGCCGGGTGTATGCCCTCGCCATCGAGCTGACCAAGGATGCAGCCACCCCGGCGGAGAAAGCCGTGGCGATCCAGAACTACCTGATGGAAAGCTATGCCTATACCCTCGACGGTGGCTACCCGGATGCGGGGGAGGATTTCGTATCTTGGTTCCTGCTGGAGGAAAAGAAGGGCTATTGCAGCTATTTTGCCTCCGCCATGGCTGTGCTCTGCCGCATAAACGGCATACCTGCCCGCTATGTGGAGGGCTACTTTGTGAGCGCAGAGGAGGATGGCGAAACCATCGTCACCGGTCGGAATGCCCATGCATGGGTGGAGGTTTATCTGAACGGCCTCGGCTGGACGCCCTTCGATCCCACCGCCCGCGCCGTGGAAAACCAGCGCGGCAGTGACGAGGGCAGCATGCAGTCCTACGTACATGAGAATAATGGCGGCGCCGAAACACCCTTTGAAAACGATGGTGTGACAGATGATGCTCCCACCCCCACGCCCAGCCCGGATATCGGCAGCTCTCCCACAGCCACCCCCGAGCCTGAGCTTGGCGATGATAACGACAGCAACAACGGCAACGATAACAACGATAATAACGACGATAACGACGACAGTCTTCCCGACGGTAACCAGCCGGATAACCAGCCGGAGCCTGACCAGTTGCCTGATTCTCTGCCGGATAGTCAGCAGAGCAGGGCTTGGCTGTGGATCCTGCTGGCGCTGCTGCTTATGCTGGCGCTGGCTGTCCTTGGCAGCCTGTGGGTGCGCAGACGGCTGCGAGAAAGCGATCCTCTGAAGCTATGCGTGGCGACCCGCAGCGGGCAGGCTGCGGCGCTGATCCTCTATCGAGGCAACCTGACCCTGCTTGCCCAGTGCGGTCTGGTTCCCCAAAATGGCGAAACGCCCGCAGCCTTTGCCGAGCGCGTGAACCAGAGCATGCCCAACCCAGCCTATCGGCAGTTTGTGCAGGAGGTTGCCCAGAGCCGCTATTCCGGCAGGCAGCTGACCCGGGAAACGCTGGAGGCTGGCCGCCGCGCCTATGTCGGCTTCCTTAATGACATGCGACCCACCGAGCGCCTGCGCTATCACCTGCGACGGCTCCTCCATGGCTTTGGCGATCTGGAAAACATACCGTAGTGCCGCTGAGCCCCCTTTTTATGGGGTTACGCTCGGGACTCCGTCCCCAAACCCCGAGGGGATACGCTCAGGGCTCTGCCCTAAGAACCCGCTCAAGGGTGTGACACCCTTGAGAATCTCCACAT
>CAYWLE010000051.1:0-10620 GCA_964458825.1 uncultured Oscillospiraceae bacterium
CATTCCGTGGCGGTGGCGGTTCCCTCGGTAATCAGCTCTGCGCCGCAGTTTTTGCAGATATAGCCCTGCATCTGCGCAGCTTCCTCCGCATCAAAGCCCTCCTTGGGCAGTGCAAATTCAATGTCGTCCTTCTCCGGGGCAGGGTTCATTGCCTCCAGCGCCTCAACTTCAAAGCTGCTTCCGCAGGAGGCGCAGGCCAGCTTGCCGCTCGCGCCGTCAAAGTTCAGCGGCGCACCGCAGCAGGGGCAGGTATAAGCCGTGGTTGCCATGTTTTATCTCCTTTCGTATTTCAGACGTTAATGATCTTCCGTATCTTCTGCTACAAGACCGCAGAGCTGCATGCACCGCTCCTCAAGCGCTTTGTTCACATTCTCCAGCACCTCCGGTGCATCCTCGCCAAGGCTCATCCTCCACATGGATTCCTGCATCGCCATGAAATTGGCAAAGGCCGCTCTGCCGGATAGGATCATGCCCAGCGCCTCATCATCCTCTGCGCCAGCCATCCAAGCATCGTAGAGGGCGTCCATCTCATTCTGCCACAGCACACGCACCTGTCCAAGCACGCGCAGGCGGCTCGCATCGTTCTTTGCCGACTGATAGAGCGTCTGCGCAGCTTCGCGGATCAACGCATGGCTTTCGCACATCGTCCATGCGCCATTTTCATCGCAGCTGCAATAGGCCGGTGCGGCAGGCTCGGGCGTAGGCTCAGCAGTCGGCTCGGCGGTTGGCTCGGGCGTAGGTGCAGCGGTTGGCTCGGGTGTTGCATCCGGCTCGCCGCTCCAAACGGAGTGAAGCCGGTTCTGGGTCGCCGGCCAAGCCACGCCATCCTCCGGCAGAGCTTCATCGGCGGCAAATTCACGCAGCGCACGCTCCGTATCCTTGCCGAAGATGCCGTCCACCTTGCTCTTCAGATAGCCCAGATCCAGCAGCTTCTGCTGTATATCCCGCACAGCCTCCTTGTCCTGAATGCCGCGATACAGGGTTCCATCAGGGTAGTATTCCTCCTGCTGCTCCGTGCCGCAAACCTTGCAGCTGCGGCTGCGAACGCCCTTGGCAATGTCGCTTGCTTCGATGGAAACCTGCCACGCGCCATAGCTGTGGTCGGTCTTGTCAATGTTGCGGGTGGTCTGCTTGCCGCAGCGGCTACAGGAAACCTGCTCCGAGCCCTTGGAGATACAGCTTGCCGCCTCCAGCAGCTTCACACGCTTATAATTGTGACCCAGCGCCTTGATCTTCTCCGTCTTGCTCTGGCCGCATTTTCTGCATTCATATTCCGTATAGCCTGCCTCGGTGCAGCTGGCATTTTCCTTGCCCGCCTTTTCCCAATCATGCCCGGACGCCTTTTCCGTCACATGCTTCTTCGAGGCGCCGCACTGGCGGCACTCCAGCATATAATAACCATCCGTGGTGCAGGTAGCATAATTGAAATCCGTCTGCTCATAGTCATGCTCGCCATATGTTGCATAATACCAGCAATCCTTGGCCAGCGCAGGCACAGCGGTAAGCAGCATAGCCGCCAGCAGAGCCAATGCCAGATACTTCTTCATTATACACCCTCCCTTTTCAATGCGCAATGCTTTGCAGGGCAATGCGCAGCCCTGCAAGGCAAGGAAGCAAAAATCCCTTCGTACTTTCTGAGTCCCAAGGGATTTTTGCGTTTGTATGCTTTGTCAGCCGCCTGCGCCGATCAAAATCGGCAGGCTTGCATTTTTATTCAAAGTGCATCAGCATGGTGCCAAAGTAGTCCAGATCGAAGCCCTTCTCCGTCAGGATCGCCTCCATCGTGTTTCCATAATAATCGATGATGAAGGAACCATCGCCCTCCGTCCACTTCAGACCCGGTATGGTGTTGCCCACCATCACGAAATCCACCGTGCCATTGGCATGGAAGGTCAGCGCATATTCGCCGCCAAGCAGGGATGCATCCAGAGTCACGCCATTTGCCTCCGCACTCTTGCATACGTAGCGAATCTCCATCCTGTCGCCCAGAGCAGAGGAAACAGCTGCGCTCGCGTCTGCTTCGATGGCAGGCTCGGCCGCAGCCATGCTCAGCATGTCCGGCGTCCATACCGCCTGTGCGTCGCGGCTGAAGATGATGTAGCCGCCGAAGGCGTTGCCGTCGCCATCCATCTTGCCGAAGCAGATGAAGCTCTCATCCAGCGCATACAGGGGCATTTCGGCGCCGTCGCTATCCTTCGTCAGCAGCAGGCTGCCATCCTCGTTCTCCATCCAGTGCCATGCCTCGTCCGTGGGATAGGCAAGGTTTGCCGTGCCATCCTCGCGGATCGTCAGGTTGATTTCAAATATGCTGCGCGGATCACCATCGATCGCGCCAGTCACCATATAACAGCCATACCATGTGCCGATGAAGCCTTCCTCGGTTCCCACCTCGGTATCATCGGTCGCAGGCTCGACAGCAGGTTCGGTTGCAGGCTCGGTAGATTCGGTTGCAGCATCGGTCTTCACGAAGACCAGCTTCATTTCCTCATCTTCCATCACCAGCTTGCCATCATCGGTGGCCGCCAGCAGCATGCCCTCGATGTTCACCATGCCGTCCTCTATTGCCCAAGTGCCGCTTTCGCTAACCTCGCCATCATAGCTCTCGGCAGTGCCGTCGGCGTTCAGAATAAAGCTCATCTCCAGACCCATCAGCCCCACGGGATAGACATCGCCCTCCATTTCGAGGGTGTCCGCCTGCCACTTGCCAACATAGGCGTCCATATCGCCGGTCAGCGCCACGACGGGTGCGGCTTCGATAGCGGGCGCTTCAGACTCGGCAGCTTCGCCGCCAAGCTTCACGAAGATCAGATTCGAATCCTCATCCTCCAAGATCAGCTTGCCATCCTCGGTGGCTGCCAGCAGCACGCCATCGAAGTTCACCACGCCATTCTTCAGCGTCCAAGCGCCGCTTTCGCTGACTTCGCCATCATAGTATTCTGCAGTGCCATCGGCGTTCAGGATGAAGTACATATCCAGACCCATCAACGCCACGGGGTAAACCTCGCCCTCCATCTCGAGGATGTCCGCCTGCCACTTACCAATGAAGGCGTCCGCATCGCCGGTTGCGGCGGCAGGCTCGGCAACAGCTTCGGCCGCAGGCTCGGCAGCTCCGCCAAGCTTGGCGAAGATCCACTTCATGCCCTCGTCTTCCATCACCAGTTTGCCTTCCGCATTGGCGATCATCGGCATGCCGTCCAGCATCACCACGCCGTTCTCCAGCGTCCAAGTGGTTTCCTCATCATAGGCTTCCGCCGTGCCATCGGCATTCAGTATGAAGGTCATATCCGATCCGATATCCGCGGCGCTATAGGTTTCCCCTTCCATTTCGACGGTTTCGATCTGCCATTCGCCGAAGTAGGGCGCGCCCTCCTCGCCGATGGGCATTGCGGGCGCAGGGGTGGGTTCGGGGGTAGGCTCGGGCATGGGATCGCTCTTGACCGCAGCCAGCAGGGCGTCGATATCGGGCATAAGCGCGGGATCGGTGATGCACTTGCTCAGGTCAAAGTTCGTGCAGCCAGCGAAGGCATCGTCACTGACTTCCTCAACATACGGTCCCACATAGACAGTCTCCAGCTTGTCGCAGCCGTAGAATACGCCGTAGCCCAAGCTGCGCACGCCGTTTACGAAGATAACCTCGCGCAGGTTCGTGCAACCCTCAAACATGCCGGCGGTTTCTTCCAGCGGCGCATAGCAGATCACAGTTTCCAGCGTTTCGCAGCCAGCAAAGCTCGTGGAGTAAATTTCAGTGTAGTTCTCAGGGATGACCACGGAGCGCACGGGCAGCTCCATATCGTAATTATCGCCAGCGCGGGCACGACCCATCATGTCGCCGCCGATGGTATTCAGCGTCACGCTCTCCGCCTCGCGGGGCAGATAGAGGTTCAGCTCGTAGCCATGGTAGCGGTCAAGGCGGGCATACTCGGTATCATACCAGTAATCGTCCATCGACTGCATGGCGTAGGGCATCTCGATCAGCTCGTTGGGCGTCTCACCCAGACGGCTGAGCGGCGCATACCACGGCTTGTTTGCCTTCTCGGTCAGAATGCGCACCTGCTCGTCGGTGGCATCCGCCGCAGCATAGATTTCGGCGTGGGCAGCGCACTCGTCCAGCAGACCATCCGGCAGAATGGCAGGATCGCACAGCACAATGAGTTCATTAAGGTTATCGCAGCCATCCAGCGCGCCCTCGCCGATGCTGGTGAGGGATGCGGGCAGAGTCAGCGTCTTGATATTCAGGCAGTTGCGGAAAGCGCCGCTGCCGATGGTGGTAATGGTTCCGAACGGCTCCACATATTCGATGCTGCTATCGGCAAAGGCTTCGTCGCCAATGGTAGTGAACCAGCCGCAATGATCAGGATAGAAGGAACGGATGCTCTGGTTGCCCTTGAATAGACCGTCGCCCAGCGCAGTCACCAGAATGCCGTCATAATCCGTCCAGACGGTCAGGTTGGGCTGATCGCCCTTGTACATCGTCCAAACGCCGTTTTCGATTTGGGTGATTGCTTCGTCGTTGATGGGATTTTCCGCCACGCCGGCATTTATGGGATTGTTGATCCATACGGTGCAGTTGGGACACTGATCGCGCAGCATCTCGGCATAGGCGTCCCGATTTTCAATGCTGCTGTCCCATGGCAGGTCGAGATCGGCGATGCCGTTGCTGTCGATAAAGGCATCGTCGGCAATCTCGATGGGCGCATAGAAATCAAACGCCATATACTCAATGCTGCTTTGTGCAAAGGCACGGGAGCCGATGCTCTCCAGTGCGCCGCTGAGGTGAAGCTCGCTGATCCAGCTATACTCAAATGCAGCCTCGCCAATGGTCTTTAGCGTGGAGGGCAGCGTCAGCGTTTTTCCGGTATACTGCCGGAATGCGCGCGCACCGATCTCCTCCAGACCCTCGCTCCAATCAATGCGGGCGAGGGACGTATAGTAGAAAGCCTCGTCCCCGATGACCTTGAGGGTGGAGGGGAGCTTTATGTAGGCGAGGTTGTCGCAGCTTTCAAAAGCTTCGCTTTCCACGCGCTCGATGCCCTCGGGCAGCACAAGACCATAAATTGAGGAATCGCCATACATTGCCTTGGCGGCAACGGACTTCACCGCCATGCCGCGAATGCTTGCCGGAATTTCCACAAAGGCATGGTACTGGGAATAGCCGGTGATCGCGCCGGTGGCTTCGTCAAACATGAACCAGCCTTCGTTATCCATCTGTTCGCGCGCCACGGCATTCTTGCCGCTGGGCTGAATGTGCTCCGCCGCGCCGGCGTAGTTATCTGCAAGCGCCTCGGTATAGGCGTCCAGCTGGTCGTCCGGCACGTAGATCACATAGTCCTCCGGCAGATCATAGAAAGCCCAGTCCAGTCCCAGAAAGATCGGGCATTCGCCTTCAAAGCGAATCTCCCGCAGGCTCGGGCAGGACTTAAAGGATTCGCCCACCAGCCGCACGCTTGCAGGGATGGTCACGCTGGTCAGCGACGGGCAGTTGTTGAAGTTGCTATCGCCGATAACCTCCAGCGTATCGTTGAGGGTGATGCTCTGCAGACCTTCCATATACGCCACGGAACCTTCCTGCAACGCATACATGGTCTCCGGCGTCGTCAGCGACGTTACCTCGTTCTGATCGCAGAGCGCGTTGAACCGCAAACCAAATATGGTGTTTCCATCTATATTGACGGGGATGGTCACATCTCCGCTCAGCACGCCATCCACATAGGCGGTGTAGCTCAGATCATCATAGTACCATACGGGATCGCCCATCGGCGGAGCCGCGCCCTCCTCAGCCAGAGCCATGCAGCTTGTCAGCAGCAGGCAGAGCGCGAGCAGGATTGCTGTGAACCTCTTCATTTTGCGATTTCCTTCCTTTCCCCATTTGCTTCATGCTCTATCTTTGTCCCACAGGGGAACAAAACCTTAAATACCGGTCGGGCAATGTTCCAGCCACAAACCAGCCGCAGCATTTTTTCCGCAAACACATTTAGCCTTGATAAAATCAAGGCGATGTATTATAATGAAATGAAGCTGCAATGCCGGGATACAGAATACAGCTTGACCCCTGCGCCTGTACCCCAGCCGACGGCTCGCATCACAAAATGACCTCACCGCACTATGCATTATAGCATATTTCCACCGTTTTGTCCCCACCCCGAGTTCCAAAAAGGGTGGGAAATTATAACTTTTCCCTTCAAAAAGGCAATGCAGGGGTGGAAATGGTGCGTTCAAGGAGGATTATCCCCATGAAAAGAAGTCTTGCACTGCTGCTTATCCTTTCTGCACTTCTCACCCTGCTGACCGGCTGCTCCGGCGGCAAGGATAAGCTCAGCGCCTCCGACCCTGTGACACTGACCATGTGGCACGTCTACGGCAGCCAGACCGAATCGCCGCTGAACGAGCTGATCGATGAGTTCAACCGCACCGAAGGCAAGCAGAAGGGTGTGGCTGTGTCCGTGGTTTCCGTATCCAATTCCACCGATATCGATGCCGCGCTCCTTGCCTCCGCCAATGGCGAGCCCGGCTCCGTGGCTCTGCCGGATCTCTTCACAGCCTATCCCCGCGTGGCTGAGAAGATCGGCTTTGATCGCCTGCTCGATTGGAAGGCTTATTATAATGAAAAAGAGCTTTCTGAATATGTACCGGATTTCCTGAATGAGGGTCTGTTTGGCGAGCAGCTTCTTATGCTGCCCATCGCCAAATCCACCGAGCTTTGCTTCGTCAATAAAACCCTCTTCGACCGCTTTGCCGCTGAAAACGATGCTTCCATCGATGATATGCGGGATTTCGATCGCCTCTTTGCCCTCTGCAATGCCTATTATGATTGGTCTGATGGGCAGACGCTGTTCCAGATCAACGATTTCTACCACTATTTCCTCGTCAACATCGCCTCCCTTGGCGATAGCTTCATTAAGGATGGTCATATCGATTTTGATAGCGCCGCCTTCCAGCGCGTATGGCAGAGCATGGCGCGCGCAGGCATCTACGGCGGTCTATGCGTGCAGGACGGCTATGCCTCCGACCGCTGGAAGACTGCCGAGGTACTCAGCAATATCGGCTCCAGCGCCGGCATACTCTATCTGCGCGATTACGTGACCTACCCCGACAACACCACCGAGGATATCCAAACAACCATCCTGCCCTACCCCAGCTTTGCAGGCGCTTCCCCCGCCGCCGTGCAGCGCGGCACAGGGCTATTTGCCATCCGCAGTGAGGATGAGCGCCGCAACAAGGCGGCCGCCCTCTTTGCTAGTTGGATCACCCGCAGCAGCCACAACGCAGCCTTTGCCACCCAGACCGGCTACCTGCCCGTGACGGGCGAGGGTATGAACGCCCTGCTTGCCGATACCAGCAGCCTTGAAAATGAAAAATATCGCATGCTCTATGATGCTGTCAGCGGCATGAACGGCTCCTATGCCTTCTGTGCGCTGCCGCGCTACGAGGGTGCTGCGGATGTGCAGTCTGCCTTTGAAAAGAACATGAAATCCGTGCTGAGCAATGCGCATGAGGAATTTGTGCGCCGCCTTCAGGCGGGCGAGGACGCCGCAGCCCTCATGGATGAGCTGGAAGCTCGCGCCTTGAACGAGCTGCGCAAACGCATGCAGTGAGGATGAAAAGAGAGGCGAGCACCATGCAGCTTCATCCTAAAAGCATTCTGAAATTCTTCCGCATCGCGAAGCGTCAAAGCCTTTCCCTGCGCAGGCGGCTCACCGTATATCTGGTCGCGCTTTGCTGCGCCGTGGCGCTGCTGAGCTTCTTCATGCTGAACCTGCTGGGGCTGGTCAACCCCGTCAATCACCAGCTGGAGGATGCCCTCACCCAACAGCTCAACACCACCGCCGCGCTCATTCTCCACGATGCTGATGATACCGCCGCGTGGGGCGTCTCCCTTGCAGAGGAAACCTCCGCCGTCGTAAGCGATGTCTTGCAGGCGCATCGGCTCTCCTTTGCCGACCTGCGCAACAACGAGCCTGTGCTGACCGAGATCCAGCAAAGCGCATATAACTTTGTTTACAGCCACATGCAGCTTGCCACCTGTAGCGGCGCATTTTACCTGCTCAATACCACGGTAAATGATTCCCTGCCTGAGCAAAGCTACAATGGCTTATACCTCAAATATGCCAACCTCTACGCTGAAAACACCATCCGCAACAGACCCTGTCTCTTCCGCGGCAGCTATTCCGTCGCCCGAGAGAATGATATCAGCCTCTACAGCACTTGGCGGCTGGAGACCCTTGCCGAAACCTTCCCGCAGGCAGCCTCCCTCATGGATGGTCATGCGAAGTACCTCCTGACCCAGCCCTGCTCCCTGCCGGACTCATGGGAGCGCGTGCGGCTCTTGTGCATGCCCATCTATCTGGATGGCGAGGTCATTGGCGTGTGCGGCTTTGAGCTGAGCGACCTCTATTTTCAGCTTGCCTATCCGGTAGATTCGGGCGAGGATGACCGCCTGCTCTGTGCGCTGCTGACACAAGCCGACGACCAGTGGCTGGCGCAGCTCTCCGGTCATCGCTCCGCCACCTCCGCGTCGGTGCAGGCAGCCTTTTCCGCCGAGGAGCATGGTCACTTTGATTATTTTGACTGTGAATCCGGGCGCTTCATCGGTCTTAGCCGGGAAATAAGTATCGGCGATAGCCAGCATACCATCGCAGCCATGCTGCCTCTCGACTATTATGAGCAGATCGTGCGCCATAGCCAGCTGAGCACGGCGGGCGTGCTGCTTCTGCTGACGCTGCTGTTCATTGCCCTGTGCATCTACCTCAGCCACCGCTATGTCACCCCCATCCTGCAGGGGCTGTCCAGCCTCAAGGCAGACGATGCAGAGCATCGTCCATCCAACATCCCCGAGATAGACGACCTCTTTGCCTATCTCGCCGCCAAGGATCGCCAGCATGAGCAGGAGATCAGCCGCCTGCAATCGGAAAATGCCGATGTCCAGCGCGAACGCGAGCGTGCCGAGAGCGCGCTTTCCAGCCTCCACGCCTCAAGCATTCAGGAGCTTGACCCGGACGCCTACGCCATCTTCTGCAATAGCCTCTCCCGCCTGACCCCCAAGGAGCATGAGATCTTCGAGCTTTACCTTGCCGGCAAGACGGGCAAGGAAATTCAGGAGCTGCTGTGCATCAACCCAAACACCATCAAATACCATAATCGCAATATCTATGATAAGCTGGGCGTCCACTCCCGCAAGGAGCTTCTGAAATATGCCACGCTCATGCAGGATCGCCAAGCCAGCCAGTAAGCACCCAGCGAATCATAAAACCAGCCTTGCATTAAGGTTGGTTTTTTTATGCAGATTCATGCATCCTCCTCGAAAACACCCATACAGCCAGACCAGGCAGCACCGCCGCATAGCCAAGCACGATCCTGAGTGGAGCCATCGCCGCAGCCATGTCCCCGGCAAGCGAATGCCGCGCCGCATCCACCGCATTTGTAAAGGGCAGTACCCGTGCCGTTCACGCCCAGCAGTGCAAAAAGCTCGCCCTGCTCCACCCGCAGCTACATGCCATCCATCGCCAGCCGGTCGCTATAAAAGCACGCCGAAGCGTGCTTATTCAAATAACATATTCATTTACCTTCAAATAAGTCATGCATCACCGGGCAGGTTGCTTCCTCCGTTTGTATCGTCAGCGAAGCGATCCTCGCGCCCAGCATTGCCGCATCCCGCAGGCTCCAACCGCGCATCCGTGCTGCGATGGTTGCCGAAAAGAAGGAATCGCCAGCACCGGTGGAATCCACCATATGCTCGGCAGGCACGATGTCCAGCGTGCCGCTGTCGCCGGATACGGCATCGTTGTATACCGATCCATGCTCGCCCAGCGTAACAACCATCTCCCGTATGCCGCGCTTCTCCATCTCCGCCTTCAGCCGCTCAAGCACCGCCTGCGGCTGCTCAGGATCCAGCTTGCAGCCAAAGAGCAGACCTGCCTCGATCTCATTCAGTATAAATAGCCGCGTCTGGGGCAGGTACTGCTGGTTTTGCAGGATCACGCTCATGTTGCCAACGATCACATACACATCCTTTGCATGCTTGCGCGCAAGTTCAAAAACCTTTCGGGCAATCTCCGATGTGGTATCCACCTCTAGCACGATATTTTCGCACTGCGCCACGATCTCCTCGCCATGCTCGTCAATGATCCTCTCCATGGCAGAAAAATCAGGCTGTCTTGAAATCGAACCAGCCAGATCGCCATTTTCATCCATCACAGCCAACCACATGCCCATGGAATCCGAAGCATCGCGTATAAAGCGCACATCCACGCCTGCCTCACACAGGTGACTGCGCACGCCGCTGCCGATGCCGCTGCTATCCACCGTGGTTATCATGGCGACCGGACTTCCGATATTTGCCAAATTTTCCGCCACATTGCGTGAAACACCGCCGTGTAGCTCCACGACCTCGCCCACATTCCGCCCTGTCGGATTGTATTTCTGTTTTGCAAAGCCCTTAACATCCACAAATATCGTGCCAAAGACCGCTGTGTATTCCATGACGCGCCACCGCCCCATTCGTAATAACCTAATCCTAACCCTATAGTCATTATACCATATGCCACTGCAAATAGCAAACCTTTAAAAGGCTAATTCCGTGATTTCAACCAAAAGAAAAAGGACATATCGAAAGACATGTCCAAA
>CAYWLE010000052.1:0-10586 GCA_964458825.1 uncultured Oscillospiraceae bacterium
TGGCTCTGAACAAGGTAGAAATCTGCGGGGTGGACACCTCCACGCTGCCGGTGCTTTCACACGAATACATGCGCGAACTGCTCGCACAGGCGCACGCCGGAGATATGCAGGCGCGCCGGGAGCTGATTCAGGGAAACCTGCGGCTGGTACTGAGCGTGCTGCAGCGCTTTCACAACCGCGGCGAGAACGTGGATGATCTGTTTCAGGTAGGCTGCATCGGCCTGATGAAGGGGCTGGACAACTTCGACCTGACGATGAACGTGCGGCTGAGCACCTACTGCGTGCCCATGATCATCGGCGAGATACGCCGCTACCTGCGGGACAACAATCCCATTCGGGTGTCCCGTTCCCTGCGGGACACCGCCTACAAGGCGCTCAAGGCACGCGACGCCCTATCCGCACGCAACAATACCGATCCCAGCGTTGCGGAGATCGCCAGCGAGCTTCAGCTGCCTGAGGAGGACGTGGTTTTTGCGTTGGAGGCCATTCAAGATCCCCTGTCGTTTTCCGATCCCGTATATCAGGATGGCAGCGACGCCATATATGTGGCCGACCAGATCCGCGATACCCGGGTCAGCGAGGACGACTGGGTGCGCAGCCTGTCCATCCGCACAGCCATCGATCACCTGCCCCAGCGGGAGCAGAAGATCATCCGTCGCCGCTTCTTCATGGGCAAGACCCAGATGGAGGTTGCCGAGGAGATCGGCATTTCTCAGGCGCAGGTCAGCAGGCTGGAAAAGGCGGCGCTGCGACAGATGCAGCGGTATATTTGAGCCTTGCAGCAGCCAAGCCCGAATCATGACAAAAGCATGAATAATTCCAGTCCTTTCAAAAACAGCTTTACAAAAATGCCTTCTCCAAGTATAATAAAGTAGAGTCAATATTTATATACTTGCATATTGCTTCCGCAGCGGGCTTATTTTCATGGGCTGCGGACATGCCTGCCGCAGTATACAAAAGGAGGATATTCCCCCATGCCCAAAGGTTTGCATAAGAAGGGTATTGCCCGCAGGAGCAAGATGCTGCACGCGGCCATCAACCAATTCCTCGACAAGGGCTATGAAAGAACCACCACCGCCTCCATTGCCAAGGAAGCAGGCATGGCCACATCCTCCTTCTTTGCAGCCTTTGACAGCAAGGAGGCGCTGCTGCTGACGCTGGTAAAGATCATGTTCGAAAACCAGTTTGACAGCGCTGAGAAGCTCATCGGTCCCTCGGAGAACGCGGCGCTGCTCTATTCTGCCGAAACGGCATTGCAGCTGTGCATCACCGACCTATCCGAGCATCTGCGGGAGCTGTATGTAATGGCATATACCCTGCGCTCCACCTCGGAATACATCCGTGCAAATACAGCCAAGCGCCTGCATCCCCTCTTTGCCAGCTACATGCCAGAGGCACAGCCGAAGGATTTCCTCGAGCTGGATATCGCCACCGGCGGCATCATGCGTTCCTTCATGGCCTGCAAGAGCGATGTTTATTTCACGCTGGAGCGCAAGATCATCCGCTTCCTCGAGTGCAGCCTTACCCTCTACTGCGTGCCTGCCGATGAGCAGAAGCGCATCATTGACGAGGTTCTGCATATGGATCTAAAGTACATGGCGCAGCGGATCATTGATGACATGCTGGAATCTACCTACAAGGGCATCGAAATGCTCGAGCCCCACTGAACGCCCGCCTTACTTACCCGACCGGCGCCCGACAGCAAGCGAGGTCAAGCGCCCCCAGCCAACCAACCAAGCCCAACCATTTTCCAAGGAGGATAAGCATATGAGAAAAATACAATTTGCACGGTTCTTCAGCCTGCTGCTGACGCTGGTGCTGCTGATGCAGTGCTTTGCCGCGCCTGCGCTGGCGGATCTTTCACTTGGTAAATTCGACAACAATGATCCGCATTCGGTGACTAATCCCGACAAGGAACTAAACCCTGACGGATGGGACGGATGGGACGGCTGCACCCATCCTGAATCCAGACGTATATCTGAACACATGGTTCCGGCGTCCTGCGAGACAGACGGATACTACGAATATACCTGCGATTGCGGCTTCCATGAGCGGATTACCATCCATGCCCTCGGTCATGCCATGATGATCGATTCTGCCGTGGAGCCAACCTGCACCGAAGCCGGCTCCAGCGAGGGTCGCTATTGCTCCATATGCGGGCTTACCATGGTTGATAAGAAGCCGCTTCCCGCCAAGGGGCATACCATCGTGATCGACAGTGCCGTGGCGGCCAGCTGCACCAAGACCGGTCTTACCGAGGGCAGCCACTGCTCCGTGTGCGGCAAGGTTCTGGTAAAGCAGGATGCAATCCCCGCCATCGACCATACCGTGGTGATCGACCACGCCGTGGCGGCCAGCTGCGATAGCTGCGGTCTTACCGAGGGCAGCCACTGCTCCGTGTGCGGCAAGGTTCTGCTTGCACAGAAGGAGATCCCCGCCGCCGGACATACCATCCTCACCGATGCGGCAGTGGCAGCTACCTGCGAAAGCAGCGGTCTGACTGAAGGCAGCCATTGCTCCACATGCAAGAAGGTGCTGGTTGCGCAGAAGGAGATCCCCGCCGCCGGACATACCATCCTCACCGATGCGGCGGTGGCAGCCACCTGCGAAAGCAGCGGTCTGACTGAGGGCAGCCATTGCTCCACATGCAAGAAAGTGCTGGTTGCGCAGAAGGAGATCCCCGCAGCCGGGCATACCATCGTCGCCGATGCGGCGGTGGAATCGACCTGCACCAAGGCTGGTCTTAGCGAGGGCAAGCACTGCTCCGTATGCAGCAAGGTTTTGATCGAGCAGCAGACCCTGCCGCTCGCCGCCCATGCTTACGCGCTTGAATCCGATCCCGCGCAGGGCAAGGGCAAGTTCATATGCGTCAATTGCTCGTATACCGTCGAGTTTGAGGGCAATTCCATCGATCAGCTCTTCATGGACGGCTATATCAGCGCCTATGACTATGTCACGACCCGGCCCATGACCGATGCGGAAAGGCTGGATCTCTCCGTCTGCCTGTACGCTGCCGGCAAGCTGACCGCCGCCGAATATAGCGAGCTTACCAACGGGTTCGTCGATACGAACATCCAGAAGTTCTACGTAAGCGACTACCTCGACCCCAACGCCGCCGACCATTCCACCGATTCCCTCTCCGGCAATGAGCTGGGCGAGGATTCCAACATCGATTACATCATCTCCGCGAGCCAGTCCACCAGCGATGGCGGCAGCAAGCAGAGTCTGGATATCCAGTATAAATCCAACTCCACCGCTACGAAATCCACCATCCACATGAACGATAGCCAGCTCACCATGGAAGCCAAGGAAGGACAGTCCCTGCCCAGCCGCTCGCAGGTTTTCACCGTGGAATCCAGCGATGGTTCCATCACGACGTTGGACCTCTACGAAAATGGCAAGACTGTGGGTTTTGAAGATGCTCACACCATCACTCATGAGGATGGCAGCAGCGAAACGATTCTGATCTCCGATAGCGGCACGAAGTATACCTACAGCAAGGATAGCACCCGGCCGCTTGCCAAGGATAGCGGCAAGGACTACAGCGGAACCGATACCAACCCCGTCACCTCCACTGCCACCCAGGCTCCCACCGCCAGCCCCAGCCCCAGCCCCACGCCCACCTCTCCCGTCATCGCAGATGCTGGCTCCAAACTGGAATATGGTCAGGAAGCCGCTGCTTCGCCCAGCCCCTCGGTACCGCCCGCCTCTCCGAAAAAGACCACTGCCAATAATGGCATGAAGGGCGCCTATAGCATTGAAATGACGCAAAACATCTCAGCTCAGGAGCAGGAAGCCGCAGAGGGTTCGGGTATTTCCTCAGCAAAGAATCAGAATGGCAGCAGCAATATTGTCGCCGAATTGAATCTTGGCAACGATAACAATACCAATTCGGAAAACGATCATGCGACAGACTCCGGCCCCTCAATCATAGATCACTCCCCCATAAACGGCGGCAAGCATCTGAATGACCTGATCGGCGATGCTGAGCTTCAGAAATTGCTTTCCTCCTTCCGCTCCAGCGGCAATTCGGAGCAGGCGCATCAGCTTCAGCAGGAGCTGAACGAGGAGCTTGACAATGAAGGCGACGGCCAGAGCTATACCATCATCGGCAGCGGCGACAACGCCTATGCGATCAGCAATAAAAGCAGCGATATCCGCAACGACAGCATAGATATCGGCAGCAAGCAGGCGCATCAGCTTCAGCAGGAGCTGAACGAGGAGCTTGACAATGAAGGCGACGGCCAGAGCTATACCATCATCGGCAGCGGCGACAACGCCTATGCGATCAGCAATAAAAGCAGCGATATCCGCAACGACAGCATAGATATCGGCAACAATAAAGTAAGCTCCGGCAACAGTGGAATTAGCTTCGACAACAACGATTTCAATATCAACAGCAATTCCGCAAGCTCCGGCGGCGCTACTTACAGCAGCTCCGAAGGCTCTGACAGCGATATCGGCAACAATAGCGAAAGCTCCGGCGGCTCCATATACGGCAGAAGCGATATTCATATTGACAAGAACGATATCAATTTCAATATCAACAGCAATTCCGCAAGCTCCGGCGGCGCTACTTACAGCAGCTCCGAAGGCTCTGACAGCGATATCGGCAACAATAGCGAAAGCTCCGGCGGCTCCATATACGGCAGAAGCGATATTCATATTGACAAGAACGATATCAATTTCAATATCAACAGCAATTCCGCAAGCTCCGGCGGAGCCACTTACAGCAGCTCCGAAGGCTCCGGCAGCGATATGCAGAGCGGCGTTGAGAACACCGCCGTTGCCACGGCTTCGCCGACCCCCGCGCCGGAAGCAACCCCCGCGCCGAGCCCCGCCAGCACCGGCAATAGTAACGCTGCTATGGAAGATATTATGACCGAAAACTATTGGGAAAAGTTCAACGGCGGCATCGACAGCAGGATCACCGATGACCTCACAATGACCCGCAGCATGATGATCGATTTGCTGATGCAGAATGGGCCGGCCTCTTCTTCCAAGAACGATCCAGCTGGTATGGATGATAATTATGGAGAGAGGGAATTTATTGGCCAGATCGACAGCGTTTTCGAATACTCCACGTTCGAAACCGATAATATTAAGAACTTCATCCCCAACCCCCAAACTACCAGCCGTGCCGATCTTCTGGAGTTGCTGCGTGAAAAGAAGCAGAATGCGCAGGGAGGCTCGGGAAGCATCGACAGCAGCAAGTCCCGCAGCGAAGTAGCTGATGACTCCTTAGCGAGCATGCAGTCCAATGGCATGCAGCAGGGCTCGCAGCAGCCCGCCCAGTCCTCGCAGGGCGGCATACTCATTATCGAGGAGAACAATGACGAAACCATCTTCCTTCTAAGCCATAAAAAACCACAGGCAAGCCTGTGGAACACTGCAAACTAGGGAAGCAAGGCTGCAAATAAGGGAGTGTACACAGACGTGCGTAACTGATATTTGCAGCCGAAGCTGACGCAGGAAGCAAAAAATCCAACCTATCTTCTTCGATTGGTTGGGTTTTTTTGTGGTTGTGGGCTTTATCAGCGGTCTGAGGCAGGCAGGCGAAAGCATGCCTGCCTTTTATATTTGGCTCATTCCCACTCAGCCAGCAGCTGCTCCAAGCTGGGCAGCCGCCCCTCTGTGCGCCGTATCTCGCAATGCCTGCTCACCCGCCGCGCCAGACGATGCGCATCTGCGGCAGGCACGTCTACCAGCAGGATATCCGATGCGACCAGCGACAGGTTCCGTCGGGCATAGGCTGCGATGCGGGCAAGCTCCCGGCAGCAGGGCGCGGCTCCTTCCTCATGGCACAGCGCCAGCCGCTCCACCGGCAGCTGTGCAGCCAGCGCCAGCGCCAGCCAAGCCATGCTCCCCGAGCCAACCACGCAGACCCAGCCAAAGCGCCGCCGCATCCATTGCAGCGCCGCCTGTGCCTGCGCCAGCACATCGCCGCCGCCAAGCCTGCTGATAAAGCAGCGCCCGCTTTCATCGAAAACGAGCGCCGTATCTTTATTTGGTTCTATTGGCTTCTGTAAGCCTTCTGGCAAAGCTGCTCCGCCTGCCGACAAGCCATCAAGGCATCTGCCTCCGCCCAGCGGATCCAGCAGCACCAGCGCCCCTCTCTCCTGCTTCATGCCAAACCTCCCAGCTGCACCTCAGTTGCTCTCTGAAGCAAGCTTATGCGCGCCGCGCCGGTTCAAGCCCTGATAATCCGTATAATGCTTCCGGCAGGTCAGCGCATGCGCCTCATTTCCAGTCGGCCGGCAAGCTCGCTGCACAGCCCTGCGTCGATCACCCTTTCAGGAGCCGTGGCACAGCGCGCCGTGGCGGCGGCCACGCCCAGCCGGAAGGCCTCCTTCAGCTCCAGACCGCGGCCAAAGCCTGCGGCCAGACCGGCGATCATGGAATCTCCCGCAGCCACCGTGGATTTGACCTCCACCCGCAGCCCCGGCGTATACCATGCCTCCCTGCCATCGGTAATGAGCGCACCCTCGCTGCCCATGGACGCGGCAACCACGCCCACGCCGCCATCCACCAGCTCCAGCGCCGCCGATAGGATATCCTCCACCCCCGGCAGGTTGCGCCCGGTGAGCAGCTCCAGCTCATAGCGGTTCGGCTTGATGAGGTAGGGCTTTGCCTTCAGACCCTGACGCAGCCGCTCGCCATCGGCGTCCAGCAGCACCCGGCAGTTCTCCTGCGCCGCAGCCTCCGCCAGCACGCGATAATAATCCGCCGGGCAGCCCGGAGGCAGCGAACCCGTCAGCACCAGAAAATCGGCGCTTCTGGCATGCCGCAGCACCAGCTGCTTCATCTGCTCCAGCTGCAATTGCGTGACCGGCGTGCCGGACTGGTTCAGCTCGGTGATCTCGCCTCTTTCCTGATCCAGCACCTTTACATTTACCCGAACAGCGCCCTCGCACCATAGGAAGTCGCTCTTGGCGCCGCCCGCATCCAGCCGCCTTTCAAAAAGCGCGCCGCCATCGCGGTACATAAAGCCGATGCACTCGGCCTGCTCCCCCAGCGCCGCAGCAGCCAGAGCCACGTTGGTTCCCTTGCCCGCAGCCACGTCCGTCTGGCTCTGCACACGGTTCAAGCCGCCCTGTGCAAAGCTTGCCACGGTCAGCGTGCGGTCAATGCTGGGGTTGAGGGATATGCAGCTTATCATATTCTTGAGCGCTCCTTCCAAGGCTCGGAACCATCATTCCAAGCGGTATTTCATGCTGTATAAAGCGGTGTTTTGGGGGTAACTCTGGTGCAACTTTGCTGCACTTTTGGTACAGCTTTGCGTGCATCCACGGCAACTATGCCTGCATTTTAGCGGCTTGAATCAGCAATCAGCCAACCGCCGTCACAGCCTGCGGGACAGGCTCGGCTATGCTCTGGCCGCCTGCCTCGGCAGGGGCATCCTCCGCATACTCCAAGCCGCCGTCGGCAGGATCCGCAGCGTAGGCTGCATCGGGCTGAGCTTCGCCGTACATATCAAACTCCCAATCCTCTGGATCCTCCTCGAGGATGCTCGGCTCAGCCTCCGCCTCGGGGAGCTGCGTAACCACATGCACGCTGAAGCTTGCCTGTGCGCCGCCATGGCTGCTCAGCGATATCACCGCGCTGCCATAGCCGCCGGTGAGGGTGACGAGCCCCTGCCCGTCCACGGTGGCAACCAGCTCGTTGCTGCTGGCAAAGCGGAGCGTCGGGTCGTCGGCATCCTCCGGGGTGATGCTCCACTTGAGCTGGATGGGTGCGGCGGTTTCCTCCCGCAGCAGATAAAGCTCGCTTTGCTCCAGCGCGATCTCCCGCACCGAAACCTGAACCTCCAGCCTGCACCTTGCCGTCATGCCGTCGGAAACGGCGCTGATCTCGCATCTGCCGCTCTTCAGCGCTGTGACGCGACCCTGCTGATCCACCACAGCCACGCTCTCATCGCTGCTGGACCAGACCACCAGATGATCCACATTCTGCTTCACGCTGCCGTCCCTTTCGTAGAACTTCAGCTGCAAGCTTATTTCGTCGCCCCGCTCCAGCGTGGCTCCCGCAGGCTCCAGCTGGATATCCTTCGGCGCAGCCTCCACGCTGACCTCCATGCCGGCCGTCAAGCCGCCCACGCTGCGCATGCTCACATATGCGCTGCCCACGCCGGTGGCGCGCAGCACGCCGCCCGCATCCACACGAGCCACGCTCTCATCGCTGCTGAACCAGAGCTGGGCGCGATCGGTGCAATCCTCGGGCAGGAAGGAGGTCTTCAGCGGCACCTCGGCGCCTACGCCCAGCGTGAGCCCGCCGGGGGAGATATGCGCCGCCGTGGCATCCACATTTACATAGACCTTCGCCGTAGCGCTCTTGCCGCCGGGGGAAATGACCGATACATAAGTCTCGCCGCCGCCCACGCCCTCGATGCGTCCGGCAGCATCCACGCGAGCCACGCTCTCATCGGCGGACACCCACTGGAGCCGCGCATCGCTCGCATCGCTGTTGTAGCTCACCCGCAGGCCGCTGAACTGACCCTTATCGATATAAACCTCGCTGGTGTTCAGCTTCAGCTCCGTCAGCGGCGTGCCATCCACAAGCACCTGCATCTGAGCCCTTGCACCGCCGGACGCCTGCGCACGGATGATGGTTTCGCCGGGGTTAAGCGCCGTCACGGTGCCGTCTGCGGCGATCTGCGCCACGGAGGGATCCGCCACGCTATAGCGCAGGCTCTGGTTTGGTTCATCGGAATAAAGCAGGCAGCTCAGCCTATAACTGCCGCCCACCGACATCTTCAGCGCGCCGGGCTTCAATACCAGCGCGTCTTCCTCGCCTGCGCGCATCGGCGCAAGCAGCAGCCAAGCCAGAAGCGCCGCAAACGCCAGCGCCGCAAGCTTTCCATGCGAGGTCTTCAATACTCATATCCTCCAGAGGGCTTCCGCCCGTATATTTGTAAGCTATAGCGATTCTATATCAGTTTCCATTATACATTTTTTCCTCCCGCAGGTCAACGATTTTTCCCCTTCTCCCCTTGCCAAACCGCCGCGCATGGGTTAAACTAATATACAGGCATTGCCCTGCCCACAGCAACGGCTGCGCCGGGCAACCAATTAACCAAGCAAGCAGCCCACATGCACGCTGCAAAAGGAGGAAGGACACATGCGGCTTCGGCTCAACGATGCGGAGCTTACGCATCTGAAAAGCTTTCTGGAAACCTGTCCCGACTGCGAATATCTATCTGCGCGGGAGGTTGTGCTGGATCTATACGACAACGAAACGCCCGTGTCCGTCAACTTTGTGTTTGTCAAGGGCGGCATCGGCGTGGACGGCGCCATCGAGCTGAAGTACTCCGAGGAGGAAAAGGGCTATTACATGGGCGAGCGCATTGAGGAGCCTGCCCGCGTGCGCAGCGCCCTCGAGGAGGCAGGCGCGCTGCCCGCGGCACAATGAGCTACCCCAGCCGCCAAAGCGCGGACGCCTTCGACGCGCTGGAGGCGATGCTGCACCATATACATCCCAAGGAGGATACCCACGCCATCATTCTAAGGCTGAAGGAGCGCTTCGTATCCGCCAGCGCCCTCTGCGCAGCCAGCACGCATCAGTTGGAGGATGCCGGCCTGCATCCCCATGACGCGCTGCTCATAAGCAAGCTGCCGGAGCTATACCGCTGCCTGCGCCGCGAGGTATATTCCCAGCATCCCATGCTGGGCAGGCTACCGCTCGCCTCGGAATACCTCATTGCCAACGCCATCGGGCTGCGAGTGGAGCGCTTTTACATGCTCTGCCTCAACGAGCGGGGCAGGCTGAAGAAATGCGTGTTTCTACAGGAAGGTACATCCAGCGGAGCCATGTTCGCCCTGAAGGAGATGCTGGCAGAGATCATGCGGGTATCGCCCAGCGCCGTTGTGCTCAGCCACAACCATCCAGGGTACACCCTGCGACCCTCGCGGGAGGACATCAACTGCACCCTCACCGCCATACATGCCCTCGGCGCCATCGGCGTGCCGCTGCTGGACCACATCATTGTGGCTGGCGAGCAGGCTGTAAGCATGCGTGAAAACGGCTTTATCCCCGCCGCCATATGGCTGGATCAGGCAAAGAATCATCCGCTGCTGCTTGCATGGCTCTCGAAGGACAAGAAATAAACCGAGCGCTGATCCCGCTTCCCATGGAAGCTCTTTGCTTGGATGGATCCTCATTGCGCTCACAGGCTTTATCTGCGCGCTGAAGGTGAAAAAATAACCTTTCCTTGCCAGTTTTTTACTCCCGCAGGCTTGACAATTTCCCCGCCGCTCTCCTATAATTCTGGTAAATCAGCATAGATCCGGCAATGAAGCAGTGCGGCTGGCTGCGCCCAATTGCCGTTTTTTTATTTTCGAAACACCCTTCCCGCAGGCATTTACTCTTACACGCACAGGAGGCACAAGATGAGCAACGTTTCCGCCACATTTGGGATCAACGTATTCAACGATACCGTTATGCAGGCCCGCCTCCCCAAGGAGACCTACAAGCAGCTGCAAAAGACCATCAAGGATGGCCGGCATCTGGATTCCAGCCTCGCCACCATCGTGGCAAACGCCATGAAGGACTGGGCGATCGAAAAGGGAGCCACCCACTTCACCCACTGG
>CAYWLE010000053.1:0-2278 GCA_964458825.1 uncultured Oscillospiraceae bacterium
GCCGCCCACATGGGCGGCGGCTTTGTCCTGCCGCTTGTCAGGCAGGGAAGTGTTGTGCTATAATATCATTTGAATATGTATCCTGCATATCTTGGCAGGATCGTGGCAGGGGGCGGGCTTCATGCGTCTGGATAAACTGATCTCCATGGCTGGCTACAGCCGCTCGGAGGCAAAGCAGCTCATTTCCCGTGGCCGCGTGCAGCTTGGCGGCGCGGTGGCGCGGGATTCTGGCATGAATGCAGCGCCGGAGAATGTGCTGCTGGATGGCCGCCCGCTGCTGGTGGAAACGGAGCTTTACCTCATGCTGCATAAGCCCGCAGGGGTCGTGACTGCCACGGAAGATAAGCGGCTCCCCACGGTGCTTTCCCTACTGCCTGCCGAGCTTCAGCGGCGCAAGATAGGTCCCGTGGGCAGGCTAGATCGGGATGTGACCGGCCTCGTGCTGCTCACCACCGATGGTCAGCTGGCGCACAGGCTCATATCGCCGCGCTGGAAGGCGGAAAAGCTCTACCGCGCCGAGTGCGAGGGTGCGCTGGATGCAGGCGACGTCGCCGCCTTTGCGGCCGGGCTTGTCCTGTCGGATTTCACCGCCCAGCCAGCTAGGCTGGATATCCTCTCCGCCGGAGCAAGCTCTGTCGCTGACGTCACCCTCACCGAGGGCAAGTTCCATCAGGTCAAGCGCATGTTCGCCGCCGTGGGACACCCATTGATCCGGCTCGAAAGGCTGCGCATCGGCTGCGTAAGCCTCGATCCGGTGCTTGCACCCGGCCAGTTCCGCCGCCTGACGGCGCAGGAGGTGGAGGGTCTCAAGCGCATGACCGATCTTCTACAGGAGTAAATAGAGTAAATCAGGAGTAAATCAGGCATGACTGAACATTACTATACCTCCGCACCAACGGCAGAGCATGACGAGCGCAGCGTGATCTTCGAGGTGCTCGGCAGGCAGTTCCGCTGCACCACCGATGCAGGCGTGTTTTCCCGCGATGGCTTGGATATGGGTACCCGCATACTGCTGGAGGCGCTGCCGGAGCTGAATGGCCGCATTTTGGATCTCGGCTGCGGCTGGGGGCCGGTTGGCGTGGCTCTGGGAAAGACCTATCCGCAGGCGGAGCTTTTGCTCACCGATGTAAATGAGCGCGCCGCCCAGCTCGCCCGGCGCAACCTGCGTGAAAATGGCGTGACCAACGCGCAGGTTGTCACCGGCGATGGCTTTGCTTCCGTTAGTGGAACCTTCAACGCCATCATCCTCAATCCGCCCATCCGCGCAGGCAAGGCAGTGATCTATGCCATGTTTGAGGCCGCGCAGGCTTACCTCAGGCAGGATGGCGCGTTCTATATCGTCATTCGCAAGCAGCAGGGCGCTGAATCCGCAGAGAAGTACCTCAAAACCATCTATCCCAGCGTGGATCGCATCGCCCGTGAAAAGGGCTACTGGGTGCTGCGCTGCGGGGGAAATGTTTAGGGGGAACGCTCAGGGGTCACGTTCAGGGACTCTGCCCCTGAAACCCCGGCATGGGAAATGATTTCCCCTGCACCCCTCGCATAAACCTCCTGCCAACGGCAGGAGGTTTTAATTATATATTTTTTAAGGCCCTGCCAATGGCAGGGCTTATGTGGGGTTTCCAAAGGGAATCATTCCCTTTGGACGCACCGGAGGCTGCGGATGGGGCGGGCTGGTCGCACTTCCCCGGTGAGAGGTGCGACTGCTATTGCGGATTCTCAAGGCAGAGCCTTGAGCAGGGGTCTGGGGGGCAGAGCCTCCAAGAAAAAGGGTCTGGGGTGGAACCCCTGAGCGTTCCCCCACGTTTCCTCACTCGATGCCCAATACCTTGTAGTCCTGATCCTCGATCAGCTTCTTCAGGGCTTCGTTGGAAACCTCGGCGTTCAGGCTGAGCACGGCGATACCGGCGCTGTGGCTCACCACGGCGGAATCCACCTCGGGCAGCGCCTCCAGCACCTTCTTCACGCGAGCCTCGCAGTGGCCGCACATCATGCCTTCGATCCTCATGGTCTTGTTCATTGTTTTTTCCTCCTTGTTGTTTGTGTGATTTTTGTTGCTTGTATGGTTATTGTGCTTGGAATGAAGCCTCCGGTCGTGCCGGGTGGAATAGATATTGCAAAGGTTCAGCCGTAGCGCATTCGTTACCACGCAGAAGCTGGATAGGCTCATGGCTGCCGCGCCGAACATGGGGTTCAGCTGCCAGCCAAATAGCCCGATCCATACGCCCGCCGCCAGCGGTATGCCGATCACATTGTAGATAAACGCCCAGAATAGGTT
>CAYWLE010000053.1:2288-4953 GCA_964458825.1 uncultured Oscillospiraceae bacterium
GAATAGGTTCTCGTGTATGTTGCGCAGCGTGGCGCGGCTCAGCCGTATGGCGGCAGGCACGTCCACAAGCCTGCTCTTCATCAAAACCACGTCCGCAGCGTCGATCGCCACATCCGTGCCGGCGCCAATGGCAATGCCCGTGTCCGCAGCGGTCAGCGCAGGCGCATCGTTTATGCCGTCGCCCACCATGGCAACCTTGCCCTGCTGCTTCAGGCGGGCGATGGCGCTCGCCTTGCCCTCCGGCAGCACGCCCGCGATTACCTCGTCCACGCCGGCCTGCGCGCCAATGGCTCGTGCGGTGCGCTCGTTGTCGCCGGTCAGCATCACTACACGGATGCCCATGCCCTTCAGCTCGTCAATCGCCTGCCTGCTGTCCTCCTTGATCACGTCCGCCACGGCAATCACGCCGATCAGCGCACCGTCACGGCTGAAAAATAGCGGCGTCTTGCCAGCCTCGGCGAGGCTCTCCGCCATCCGCTGCATCTCGGGCGTGATGCTTGCTTGCGTGGATATGAAGCGCAGATTGCCGCCGGAGAGCTTCGTGCCGCCCAGCATGGCGCTCAGGCCGCTGCCCGGCAGAGCCTGAAACTGCTCCACCTCGGGTATCTCCACGCCGCTCTCCTGCGCGTGCAGCATTACTGCCTTCGCAAGGGGATGCTCGCTCCGGGCCTCCAGTGCCGCCGCCATGCTTATCAGCCGCGCCGCATCCATGCCCCCGGCAGGCAGTATGTCCGTCACCCTCGGCTCGCCGGAGGTGATGGTTCCCGTCTTGTCTAGGGCGATGATCTGCGTCCGCCCGGCAGCCTCCAGCGATACCGCCGTCTTGAATAGCACGCCGTGCTTGGCTCCCACACCGCTGCCAACCATGATCGCCACCGGCGTGGCAAGCCCCAGCGCACAGGGACAGCTGATCACCAGCACCGATATTGCCCGCGCCAGCGCATAGCCCGCAGCCCTGCCCAGCAGCATCCATGCAATGAAGGTCACGAAGGCAATGGAGATCACCGCAGGCACGAATACGCCCGATACCCTGTCCGCCACCTTCGCAATGGGCGCCTTGGTCGCTGCTGCATCCGATACCATTTTGATGATCTGCGAAAGGGCGGTGTCCTCGCCCACCCGGGTTGCTTCGCAGCGAATATAGCCGCTCTGGTTGATGGTCGCCGCAGATACAGCGTCCCCGGCAGCCTTGTCCACAGGGATGCTCTCGCCGGTGAGCGCCGCTTCGTTCACCGCCGTTTCACCCTCCAAAACCACGCCGTCCACCGGTATGCTCTCGCCCGGCCGCACGGCAAATATATCGCCCTTCTTCACCTGCGCAATGCCAACCGTTCGCTCCTCGCCGTCGATCACCAGCGTCGCCGTCTGTGGAGCCAGCTTCATCAGCGATTTCAGCGCGTCCGTGGTTCTGCCCTTCGATCGCGCCTCCAGCATCTTGCCCACGGTGATCAGCGTCAGTATCATGCCCGCCGATTCAAAGTATAGGCTGTGTAGCCTGCCCATCGCCCCCGCAGCGTCCGCCGTCATGGCAAATAGCTCGTAGGCGCTGTAGCCAAAGGCCGCGCCCGCACCCAGCGATACCAGCGTGTCCATGTTCGGCGCTCGGTGCATCAGCCCCCGGAAGCCGCTGATAAAGAACCTCTGGTTGATCACCATGATGATCGCCGATAGCATTAGCTGCGCTAAGGCAATGGCGATGGGGTTGCCCTCAAAGAAGACCGGCAGCGGCCATCCCCACATGGTATGCCCCATGCTCAGGTACATCAGCAGTATCAGAAAGCCCAGCGAGGCAAGCAGCCGCTTCCTCAGCGCCGGGGTCGCCCTGTCCTCCAAGGCGGCAGCATCCGCCGCCCGCTTGTCCTCCTGCGCCGCACCCTTTGCCGATGCGCCGTAGCCCGCAGCCTCCACCGCCGCGATGATCTGCGCGTCTGTCGCACTGCCCTCCACACCCATGGAATTGGTCAGCAGGCTCACCGAGCATGCCGTAACACCCTCCAGCTTGCTCACTGCCTTCTCCACGCGGGCGCTGCACGCCGCGCAGCTCATGCCGGTCACGTTATATTGCTTCATAAGCTCTCCTTTTTGGATGCATCCCTTTATTGGATCTGGCTGAACTGCTTTGCCAGCCGAGCCATTTGAACCAGCCAAACCAGCCAGCCTCACTTCATCAGCTTCTGCAAGGTGCCCAGCAGCTCGTCTATGGTTTCGTCGCGTCCCTGCCGTATGTCCTCCGCCACGCAGCTTCTTATGTGGCTGGCAAGCAGCTCCCGGCAGAAGGCGTTCAGCGCGGCGTTGGCTGCCGCCGCCTGCGTCAGTATGTCCGGGCAGTAAGCATCCCTCTCCAGCATGCCGCGTATGCCCCGAATCTGACCCTCGATGCGGCTGAGCCGGTTGGTCAGTCGCCTGTATTCTTCCTCGCCGCGCTTCTTTTTACGCTCGCAGCAGCAAGCCTGCTCCGATTTTTGCTCCGGTTCAGGATTCAGCCTCGCCTCAGAACCTTGGCTCAGCTTCCGTTCAAGTTCCATTAGACTAACTCACCGTCCCTCATTTGCTCATCCGCCGCCATTATATACCCCTATGGGGTATTTGTCAAGCCAAAAAAAAGCAACCTTCCGGCTCCAAAAAGCAGGAAGGTTGAACCAAAAAGCCAAGAACAGACCAATCT
>CAYWLE010000053.1:5053-10547 GCA_964458825.1 uncultured Oscillospiraceae bacterium
CAGACCAATCTGTTAAATACTGCTAACCAAACGCAAACCAGCCGATCCGGCATGCCTCAGCCGAGGATCGCCTTTACCTGCGCAAGCATTTTTTCAGCCAGCAGGGCATGGCTGGCGGCGCTCATGTGAACGCCATCATTTTCATCGGCGGTGATGAACTTGCCTGCATCCATGAAATGCACGCCCAGCGTTTGGGCAATCTGCTCAAAATTATCAGCCAAACCAGCGTCCGTTTCTAGGCAGCTTGCACCAAATTCATTGGCAAGCCACTGCCTGTGTACGCTGGGGTTCAGGCGAATGGGGGAAACCAGCAGTATCTCCGGCGCGCCGCCATCGGGGCTGTAGGCGCCCTGCTGTATCCGCTCTATGATGCGTCCGGCGCCGCGGGCGATCATGTAGGAGGACATGTTGAAGTAAGCCTTGACGTCGTTGGTTCCCAGCATCAGGATCACCATATCCACAGGGTACTTCGTGGTCATCACGTAATCGATGCATTTCAAGCCGTTGCGGCAGTCGCAGAGGGGATCATCAAACATGGTGGTTCGACCGTTCAATCCCTCCTCCTCCACGCGATAGCCTGCGCCAAGCCGCGCCTGAAGGATGCCCGTCCAGCGCTCATCTGCGCCAAAGCGCAGCAAGGACGGCGTGCTTTCCCGATAGGGAAGGGACTTGTGACCCCAAGTATTGGAATCGCCATAGCATACGATGGTTTTCATAATTGCCAGCCAACCTCCTGTAAAATGCTGTTTTTCTGCATAAAACCAACACTAATACTATACATAATAATGACTATAAGCAGCTAAACCGAGCTGTGCCGTCAGCCAAGGTAATCTTCCAGCAGCGCCATGGCAAGTCGGCAGCCAGCCTCAAGGCTCGATATATCCAGCCATTCCTCTCGGCTGTGGCATCTGCCGCCGCGGCATACGCCCACGCAGATGGCTGGCACAGGGTACTTCGTGGTCATCACGTAATCGATGCATTTCAAGCCGTTGCGGCAGTCGCAGAGGGGATCATCAAACATGGTGGTTCGACCGTTCAATCCCTCCTCCTCCACGCGATAGCCTGCGCCAAGCCGCGCCTGAAGGATGCCCGTCCAGCGCTCATCTGCGCCAAAGCGCAGCAAGGACGGCGTGCTTTCCCGATAGGGAAGGGACTTGTGACCCCAAGTATTGGAATCGCCATAGCATACGATGGTTTTCATAATTGCCAGCCAACCTCCTGTAAAATGCTGTTTTTCTGCATAAAACCAACACTAATACTATACATAATAATGACTATAAGCAGCTAAACCGAGCTGTGCCGTCAGCCAAGGTAATCTTCCAGCAGCGCCATGGCAAGTCGGCAGCCAGCCTCAAGGCTCGATATATCCAGCCATTCCTCTCGGCTGTGGCATCTGCCGCCGCGGCATACGCCCACGCAGATGGCTGGCACGCCTGCCGCGAGGGCGACGTTTGCATCGGTGGAACCGCTGCGAAGCTGCATATCCTCGCCAGTGGCGAGCTTGATGGCTTTGCCTGCCCGGGCAAGCAGGGCGGCCTGTGCCGCAGGCTCCACATTGCCGGTGCAGGGTCGGTCGCCGATCCGCTCCACTTGGATATCGGCGCCCTTGGCACGGTGGCTTTCGACGATGCCATTGAATATGGCTTCCATCCGGGCAAGGCAGCTGCGGCTGTCGGAGCGATATTCCCACAGCATCTCCGCCTGCGGGGCGATGGTGTTTACCGAGGTTCCGCCGGAGATGAGTCCCACGTTGTAGGTGGTTTTGCTGCTTCCCTCCGCAGGCGGCTTCACGGCGTAGAGATCGCTGATGAGGTTGGCAAGCTGGGCGATGGCGTTGGGCTTGCCAAAGCTGCTGAAGGAATGCCCGCCCGCCGCCTGCACCGCCACCCGATAGCGATGGGAACCGACCGCCTCGGCAACCACCTCATGCAGCTTAGAGCCATCGAAGGTGATAAATTCCCGTATCCGATCGCCAAAATCGGCAAATACCTGCCTGCTGCCCTTCAGGTTGCCCAGACCCTCCTCGCAGGAGTTTGCCACGAACAGCAGTCCGCAGCGGGTGGGCAGCCTATGCTGCATGATATAGCGGGCGCAGATCATCAGCACGGCGAGGTTGGCCGTGTCATCCGTCACGCCGGGACAGTACATCATGCCGTCCTGCTCACGAAGCTCCATGGGCTGCATATCGGGAAACACCGTGTCCGTGTGCGCCATGACCACGGCGATGGAACCATCCTGACGCAGGTTCCACGGGCAGACCACGTTCAGCGCAGCATCGATATACGCGCCCGACCCGCCGTTTTGCACAAACCATTGCCTGCAATATTCCGCACGCGCCTCCTCATGGTGGGAGGGCGCCGGTATCGCGCATAGATCGCGTATCAGCTGCAAAAGCTCCGCCTGCGAGGAGGAGATATAGCGCTCCATTTCTGCCGTCAACTGCATGTGAGCCTCCCTGAAAATGCACTTTATGTATTTATAATTTGCCGAAAGCTGCCGTTCTCCTGCCAAAATAGGAAATTTTGTGGCAGCAAAGGTGGAAGGTTTGTGCCTGCCATGCATCTGTGCTAAAATGCAGGCATAATATGGGCGGCTTATTGCCCGTTGCTGAACATCAAAAACCTCGTGCAAAGCCTGAAGATCAGCGGCGATTTTGAATACATCATCATGGACGACCTATGCATAATCACGCTCTACACCGGAACGAAGAAGGAGGTTGTGATCCCCGCCTCCATCAAGGGTGCGCAGGTGGTTTACATCGGCGAGGAAGCGTTCTATGGCTGCACGGGCATGCAGAGCGTGCATATACCGGACGGCGTGTTTTTCATCGGAGCCTTTGCCTTCGGCTGCTGCTCCAAGCTTAGGAGCATCCGCCTGCCCTCCGCCATGATAGAGATCGAGGATGCGCTCCTCCACGAATGCGCGAGCCTGACGAGCATAGATATTCCCGACGGGATAACGGTTGTAGAGAACGGTGTATTTGAGCGCTGCGGCAGGCTGGAACGGGTAAAGCTGCCAAGGAACCTGCGGAAGATTGGCTACAGGGCGTTTGAGCACTGCGGAAGCCTGTCGAGCATCGATATTCCCGCTGGCACGACATGCATAGATTGGAGGGCCTTTGCGGACTGCTACAGCCTAAAGAGCGTTGCCATTCCTGCCAGCGTGCTTGAGATCGGCGAGGAAGCCTTTGCTGGCTGCTCGGAGAAGCTGACCATATATGGCGAGGCTGGCTCCTATGCCGAAGCCTACGCCAAGGAAAACGGCATTCCTTTCCAGAATATCAATACCTAAGGCAAGACCAAAGGATATGACCAAAGGATATATAGAAGCGCCTGTAATCCTTATGGATTACAGGCGCTTCTTTTCTGCCTTATTGGGCTCAGGCGGCGATGTCGGCGTAGCGGTACATCGGCTCGCCCTTTTCATTCACGGTGACGTTGGTCAGCCGGGGGCTGCGCAGGCAGATGTAAACCTGCGTGGCCACGGGAATAACGCAGAAATTTTCGCCAACCAGCAGCTGCTCTGCCTGATGCAGCAGATCGTTGCGCAGGGTCTGGTCGCTGCTCTGGTTGGATTCCTCGATGAGCCGGTCATACTCGGGCAGGTTCACGCCGTTGTAGTTGCCGCCGGAATAGGAGGTGTAGAGGTCGAGGTAGTTGATGGGATCGTTGAAGTCGGCCGTCCAGCTGTGGCGGATCAGATCGTAGCTGCCCTCGGCACGGATGGAGGAATAAACCTGATCCTCCACGCCGTTGAGGGTGATGTTGATACCAAGGTTCTGCTTGAGCTGCGCTTGAATCGCCTGCGCCAGCAGCGCGTCCTTATCGCTGTTGGGATAGGTGTAGCTGAGGGTGGGGAAGCCCTCGCCGCCGGGATAGCCAGCCTCGGCAAGCAGCGCCTGCGCCTGCGCAATATCCTCCACGAAGAGGGGATCCCGCTCCTGAGAGAAATAATCGGAGGAGGCGTTGGAGAGCATGTATTCTGCCACATAGGAGGTGGAGGCGATGTAATCCGAGCCGATGACGGCGCAGATTTCGGAGCGGTTCATGCCGAGGGCGATGGCCTCGCGCACGCGCACATCATTCAGAGGCTCGATGCTCAGGTTGGGCAGCACAAACTTGGAGGTGAGCATGTTCCAGATGAACAGCTCCTCACTTCCCTGATAGGCCATGCCGATGTAGTCCGGCAGGCCGGTGGCCACGTCCACCTCGCCGGTCTGATAGGCGGCGAGCAGCGCCTGCTGGTCATAGATGAAGTGTACGTCGATGGTATCGATGTTTACCTCACCGGCGTTCCAGTAATAGGGGTTCTTTTTGACGACGTAGTGGTCGCCGTCCACATATTCAGCCAGATAGAAGGCTCCGTTGCCGAGGCTGGTGGCGGGATTTTTCCACCATGCGGCGTCCTCAAGGGTGGCAAGCCCGCTCTTGGAGGGATAGAAGGGGCCGACGGTCAGCAGGCTGGTGAAGTAGGTGCAGGGAGCCTTGAGGGTCATCTGGAGGGTATAATCATCCAGAGCAACCACGGCAACATCCTCAAGGCTGCCTTCGCCGCTGCGTGCCTCCTGCGCTCCGGCGATGCTATAGAGCACGCTGGCATAGATGGACATGCCGTTTTCGGGGTTCAGGGCGCGGTGGATGGTATTGATGAAGTCGGCGGCAACCACGGGGGAACCATCGCTCCACTTGCCGTCCTTGCGCAGATGGAAGGTCCAAACCAGCTGGTCAGAGGATACCTCGTGGCTCTCGGCGGCCTCGTAGATCATATTGCCGCTCTCATCGAAGCGCACCAGCGGATCGATGCACAGCTTGGCATATTCCGTCCACATATCGATGGCTATGCCGGCGGGGTCGAGGTCGCCTGCGCCGGAGAAGGTGGCGATGCTGAGCGTCTTTTGGGCAGCTTCAGCGAGGACAGAGGTTGCTGGGGCGAGCGCAATAATCAGCACAAGCGCCCACGAAAGGATGGCAAGGAGCTTTTTCATTGGTTTTTCCTCCTGTGTAGGTAGTGATGTAGGAATATCATGGACAGGGGGCAGAATGCCTCAGTCCGCATAGAAGCAGGCGACCTGCCTGCCGTCGATCTCCCGCAGCGGAGGCTTCTGGCTGCGGCACTCCCAGCCGGCATACTGGCAGCGGGGAGCAAATGGACAGCCTGCGGGCAGGTCGATGGGGCTGGGAACCTCGCCCACCGCCAGATTATACTTTTGCAGGCGGGCGGTGATGGGGTCGGGCTTGGGTACGGCGGACATCAGTATCTGGGTGTAGGGGTGCAGCGGACGCTCGCAAACCTCGTCTGCATCGCCAAGCTCCACCAGATAGCCCATATACATCACGCCGATCTGCCTGCTGATGTGGCGCACCATGGTCAGGTCGTGGGCGATGAAGAGGTAGGATATGCCCCGCTCCGCCTGTATCCTCTCCAGCAGGTTCACGATCTGCGCCTGTATGGATACGTCCAGCGCGGATATCGGCTCGTCGCACACGATGAACTC
>CAYWLE010000054.1:0-10513 GCA_964458825.1 uncultured Oscillospiraceae bacterium
CCTTGATGCCCTCGTCGAATTCCACATTGCCGCCCTCCTGATAGAAGGTGGATACGTAGATGGGAAGGTTGGTGCCCTTGGCAGCCTCGATAACCTTGTTGTTGTCCCATGTATCGGAGCCCATCAGTGCGAAGGTCGCGCCCTGAGCGGCGGACTGGTTCACGATCTGAGTGATGTAGGCGATGGAGCAGGGAGCGAAGAACACGCCCGCGCCCATTGCAGTGGCATTTGCCACATAGGAGGTGAAGTCAGAGGTGCCGGTGGGGAAGTTTTCATCGATAACGATGCCGCCCATGGCCTCGAACGCCTGCTTGAAGTAGTGTACCAGACCTACGTCGTAATCATTGCCCAGCTCGGCAAGGCAGTAGGCGGTGGTCACGCCCAGCTCCTTGTAGGCGTAGTTTGCAAGCACGGTGCCCTGGAAGGGATCCAGGAAGCAGATGCGGAAGTAGTGGCTGTTGCCCGCAGTGACCTGAGGATTGGTGCAGGTCACGCCGATGGCGGGAATGCCAGCCTCGGCAAAGTAGGGGGAGCCGGCAACTGCGCAGGCGGAGCCGTAGGTGCCCAGCACCACGGAAACGCCCTCGGAAACCAGCTGCTGCGCTGCGGAGGGAGCCTTATCAGAAGAGGAGCCATTATCGGCCGCCACCAGCTCCACATCATAGGTCACGCCGCCGACCTCAACGGTGGGGCAGACATAGTTGGCATACTGCATGCCCAGCATTTCCTGCTTGCCGCCCGCGCCGGAATCGCCGCTAAGGGGCTCGAAAACGCCGATCTTCACGGTCTCCGCCATCGCTGCTGCGGAGAAGACCATCATCATAGCCAGAACCAATGCGAGAATTTTCTTCATTGTGTGTTCCCTCCTTTGAGTATGGGGATATTATACAGATGTCCGGCAAAAAATGCAAGCCCCTATTTGCATTTTTTCAAAATGTCAAATTTCGTTCCACTCGGTAATATCCGCGTTTCACGGTCATTTCCAAGCAGTTTTTGCAATTTCTAATTCTTAATACTTCAAATCAGCCTTTGAAAGCCGTCATTTTTGCAATTTGATGCAAATTTTTGGGCAAAGCAATCTGAAATATAAAGACAGGTGTCCGTGTGTCGCGGAATGTTAATTCTTTGTGGCGCAGCTTTGCCCCAGAGTCCACCCATGGCGTACAGGCATCCTCAAAGGAAGGATGGCTAGCTTTGCATAGCTGCGCATAATTATTCCATTTGATTCCATGTTCCGATGGCGGCGGTGCAGGTTTTTGCTCTTGTGCGGTGGAATGCTCGCGGGCTTTATCTGGAGCCGGGGCTGCAATCGCGGCAAAAGAGGCTCCGCAGCAAAATGCTGCGGAGCCTGCTCTTTGCTTCTCCACTCACAGGATCTTTGCAAGGAACTCCTGCGTGCGGGGGTTCTGGGGATTATTGAATATCTGCTCGGGCGCGCCTTCCTCGATGATCTGGCCGCCGTCCATGAAGATCACGCGGTCGCCAACCTCGCGGGCAAAGCCCATCTCATGGGTAACGACCACCATGGTATAGCCATTCTTGGCAAGGTTCTGCATAACGGAGAGCACCTCGCCCACCATCTCGGGGTCAAGCGCGGAGGTAGGCTCGTCAAAGAGCATGACCTCAGGCTCCATGGCAAGGGCGCGCACGATGGCGATGCGCTGCTTCTGACCGCCGGAGAGCTGGGAGGGATAGGCGTTTGCGCGATCGGCAAGACCCACCTTGTTCAGCAGCGCCATGGCGTTTTTCTCCGCCGCCTCGCGGCTGAGCTTGCGCAGCTCCATGGGAGCCACGGTGAGGTTGCGCAGCACGGTCATATTGGGGAAGAGGTTGAAGTGCTGGAAAACCATGCCCATCTTCTGGCGATGGAGGTTGATATTCACCTTGGGATCGGTGATATCCACGCCCTCGAAGGTGATGGTGCCGCCGGTGGGAACCTCCAGCAGGTTCAGGCAGCGCAGGAAGGTGGACTTGCCGGAGCCGGAGGGGCCGATGACGACCACAACCTCGCCGCGCTTGATATCGGTGCTGACGCCGTTGAGCGCCTTGATCTTGTGTCCGGTGGTAAACATCTTTTCGAGGTTACGCACCTGAATGATGCTATCAGTGGTCACTGTTACGCAGCCTCCTTTCGAGCAGGCTAACCAGTTTGGAGAAGAACATAACCAGCAGCAGGTAGATCAGCGCCACTGCGATCAGCGGCATGAAGGGGGAATAGGTGCGGCTGCGGATGATATCGCCGCCCTTGGTGAGATCCTGCACCGCCACATAGCCCGCGACGGAGGTTTCCTTCAGCAGGGCGATGAACTCGTTTGCCAGCGAGGGCAGCACATTTTTGATCACCTGCGGGATGATGATGAAGCGCATGGTCTGCACATAGTTAAAGCCAAGGCTGCGGCCGGCCTCGAACTGACCATTATCGATGGACATGATGCCGCCGCGGATGATCTCCGCCACATAGGCGCCGGAGTTCAGACCGAAGGCAAGCGCCGCAACCATCACGCCATTATCCGAGGAGGCAAAGATAACGAAGTAGATGATCATCAGCTGCACAACCACAGGCGTGCCGCGCAGCACGGTAAGATACACGCGGCACAGACCGTTGAAGAAGCTGAAGATCTTGCGGCCCAGCGTCTTGCGGGCGCCCTCGGCGGTCTTGTCGTAGGTGGAGCGCACCATGGCGATCACGATGCCGATCACGATGCCCAGCAGCAGCGCAACCAGCGTGATGATCAGCGTGTTGCCCAATCCGCTCAGCAGATATTTCCAGCGGTTCGCCTGCACGAAGTTCAGTACGAAATCCGCCTTGAGTTTTTCAAACCATGCCTGCACAGTTTCTCTTCCTCCTTATGCTATTGGCTTCTGATTTAATATTGGTCTATGCTTGGTCTATGATTGGCTTGCCATAGGCTCCCAATGGGTTTAAGCTTGGCTGCCCATTGGCTAAAGCTTGGCTTTTCCCGATATGCAGGAAAATAGGAAGCGCTATAGCGTTTCCTATTTTCAGATGCCCATCGCCTAATGCACTGCGAAGCTCTGCTTGGCTCAGTCGGCGGTGATATACTTGTCGATCACGGCCTGCACGCTGCCATCTGCGATCAGCTCCTCCAGAGCGGTGTTGATCTTCTCGGTCAGCTCGCTGTTCTTTGCCAGCGCGATGGCATAGTCCTCGGTCACATACTCGGTTTCCAGAATCTTCAGACCCTCGTTGGCTGCCACATAGTTCTTGGCAGGCTCGTTATCGATAATCACGCAATCCACCTTGCCGCTGGTCAGCGCCAGAACGGCGTCGGTGCCAGCCTTGTAGCGCTCCACGGTGCCAAGACCCGCGCCCTCGATATCATCGGAGCAGTAGATATCGCCGGTGGTTCCCTGCTGCACGCCTACGGTGTGGTTTGCGCCCTCGGCAAAGAGATCATCCACGGAGGTGATGGCGCTGTCCTCAGCCACGATGACCACCTGAACGCCGGTGGCGTAGGTATCGGAGAAATCAACGCTCTGCTTGCGCTCCTCGGTCACGGTCATACCGGCCATAACGAAATCGATCTTGCCGCTGGTGACGGCGGGGATCAGCGCATCGAAATCGATATCCACGATCTCCAGCTCATAGCCCAGCTTTTCGCAGATCAGAGCGGCGATCTCAGCATCGATGCCAATAACCTCGCCGGTCTCGTCGGAATAGAACTCATAGGGCGGGAAGGTGGCGTTGGTGCCCATCTTCAGGGTCTCGGCCATTGCCATGCCGGTGAATACGAACATGCATGCCAGAATGATTGAAAGAAGCTTTTTCATTGTATTACCCTCCAATAATTCAGTAGGCGGAACCAGCGCCGCCGGAATGAACTCCATCCAGCCCCGCTCGGCTCCGTTGATGAATAAATTATACATCCCGTTCCTGTAAAATACAAGTGCTAGCCGCCATATTTAACAGAATATGCACAATATGCGTATATTCATGCATATATGCAGTTTTGACTGCATATTCCTACTCAACAATGCCCGGGCAAAAGAGAGAACCAGTCGGCATATGGTTTGCCGGCTGGTTCTCGGGTTGGCGGGGCTTATTCCGTCGCTTCGGAATTATCGCCATAGATAAAATCATGCAGTATGGTTTTGTTCTTTTGAAAATTGGGCTTGATGCACCAAACGCCGCTGAAGGTGCCTGCATCATAGGTGCCGTCGGCGGGCAGGCGCAGCTGCTCCACTGCATCCAGATCGATGCCGAAGGCGGCGTCGGCAAGCTCCACGATATCCACAAAGCTGAGGTTGGTATCCACATATTGCAGCAGGGTAGTCATGATGGTCATCATAGTGCCGGCGCTGGCGCCGCTCATGATCTTCTTTGCCAGCGTCACCAGCACGGTGCGCTGCCGCTCGGTGCGCACGAAATCGCTGTCAATCTGGCGAATGCGGGCAAAGGCGGTGGCTTGGTTGCCGTTTAGGTGAACCTGCTCGCCGCTCTCCTGAAGCTTTTCCATGCCGGAGGCGGAGGAGAAATTGAACAGACCCTTGTTGAGCGCCTTGCGCTCCGCCTCGGTCACATCCAGCTCGATGCCGCCCACAAGGTCGATCACCTCGGCGATGCCAACCATGCTGATGAGGGCATAATCCTCAATATCCATGCCGAAGCTTTCGTTGATCGCCCGTATGGTCAGCTCAGGGCCGCCCACGGCGCACAGCTCGGTGAGCTTGCGATGGGAGCTTTTGCCCGGCACAGTGACCCAAGTATCGCGCATGAGCGAGGTCATCTTCACCTCGCCTGCCTCGGTATTGACCGAGAGAATGATCATGGAATCCGTGCGGGAATAGGACTTGGTGGAGCGATTATCGCAGCCAAGCAGCAGTATATTCCACCACTGACCCTCATCGTGGCTATCCTCCTCCTCGCTTTCCACCTCGGCGGCGGAAATGGCGTCCTGCGCGATCATCTCGATCCATTCCTCCTGCCCGATCGCCTCGGCTAGGCTCTGCATCGGCATTGCCAGCAGCAGCACCAGCGCTACCACACAGCACAGCGCTCTTTTCATCATTTTGTTTCCTCCAGTATTTATCCTTCCCGCCTGCGCGGGGAAATGGTTTGGCTTGTGCCTACATTATACTCTGCAATATGTACAATGCAACGTTGTTTCGATGAAGTTTCATCGTCGGCTCCGTGGCTGCCGACGTTCCATTAGACGGACGAAGCAAGCCGCAGGTTCACCAAATATCCGCCATGAATTGTGAAAAAATATGTGCTTGCAGGTAAAAATCCCTGCGATTGGCTGGTATGTCGCCGATCATCAGGGATTTATTCCGTCCAACCCTTATTTTGCGTGGCTGTATATCTGCTCCAGCACGTTGTCCACGCCGTTTGCCGTGGGCTCGGCAGCCATCGCATCATAGAGCGTGCCGCGATCATGGTATACGGCGATCACCTCGCGCACCAGAGATTCGCTGTTCATATCCGACTGCTGAAGCACCCGGCTCAGACCGCGCTTTTCGAAGGACTCGGCATTGAGTATCTGGTCGCCGCGGCTGGCGGAGGCGGGATAGGGAATCAGCAGCGCAGGCTTGCGCAGCGCCAGTATCTCGCAGAGGGCATTGCTGCCTGCGCGGGAGATGAGCACATCGCTGCAAGCATAGGCGTCGGCCATCTCGCTGTTCAGGTATTCGCACTGCACATAGTTTTTCACACCCTCGTGCGCCTCGGAGAGGTTGCCCTTGCCGCACAGGTGCAGCAGCTGAAAGCTCTGGGTAAGCTGCGGCAGGCAGCTGCGCACGCATTCGTTGATCGCCTGTGCGCCGGAGGAGCCGCCCACCACCATCAGCACCGGCAGGTTGGATTCAAAGCCAAAGCGCTCAAGCCCCGCCTCCCGGCTGCCGGAGAGGATCTCCGGGCGCAGGGGCGTGCCGGTATGCACACCCTTGCCGTGGGCGTGCTTTACCGCCTCCGGGAAGGTGCAGCACTGCACCGCCGCAAAGGGCAGGCACAGCTTGTTTGCCAAGCCGGGGGTGAGATCGGATTCATGGGTCACAACGGGCACGCGGTTGAAGTGCGCGCCATAAACCACCGGCACGGACACGAAGCCGCCCTTGGAGAAGACCACGTTTGGCTTGATGCGGCGGATCAGCCTCGTTGCCTGCGCCACACCCTTGATCACGCGGAAGGGATCGGAGAAGTTTTTCGGATCGAAATAGCGGCGCATCTTGCCCACCGCCACGCTATAGTACTGCACGCCGGGCAGCTTGCTCACCAGCTCCTGCTCCACGCTGTTTGCTGCGCCGATATAATGAACCTCCCAGCCATCCGCCTGAAGCCGCGGGATCAGGGCAAGGTTGGGGGTCACGTGGCCGCCGGTGCCGCCGCCGGTGAGAACGATCTTCTTCGTATTCTTATTCTCTGCATTCTTCATCTATAAAAACCTCCTGTGGGAACCTGCTCGTATGCGCCTGCGCGCTCTGCTTAATCCACCGCGATAGCCAAGCCAGCCAGCCTTCTCGCGGCGCGCCTAAGCGCTATTATAGCATCAAAAGCAGGAAATGTTTTTATCTTGCTGTAAAAGTTCTTTTGTTTTCTGAAGATTTGCGGTATTATAGAGTATAGAGGGCTGGGGCGGCGCGATATGCATTCCTCCCCGGCAAACCAGCAACCGGAGGTTAGATCATGAGTTATCAGGCGCTCTACCGGGCATGGCGGCCCAGCACGTTTTCGGAGATCTGCGATCAGGACGCGGTTGTGCGCACCCTGAAGCGGCAGGTGGAAACCGACCGCATCGCCCACGCCTATCTTTTCTGCGGCACCCGAGGCACGGGCAAGACCTCGGCGGCCAAGGTGCTTGCCAGAGCCATAAACTGCCTGCATCCCGCCGGCGGCGATCCCTGCGGCGAATGTGAGATCTGCCGGGCGCTTCAGGCGGAAAACTGCATGGACGTGATGGAGATCGACGCAGCCTCCAACAACAGCGTGGATGAGATACGCGACCTGCGGGACAAGATCAAATACCCGCCCACGCTGACTCGCTACAAGGTTTATATCATCGACGAGGTACACATGCTCTCCATCGGCGCGTTCAACGCGCTGCTCAAGACGCTGGAGGAGCCGCCGCGCCACGCCGTATTCATCCTCGCGACCACTGAGCCGCAGAAGCTGCCCGCCACCATACTTTCCCGCTGCCAGAGGTTTGATTTTCACCGCATCAGTTTGGATGCCATCATAGCGCGGCTGAAGGTGGTGCTTGCGGGCGTGGGCAGGCGCGCCACCGACGAGGCGCTCAACGAAATTGCCCGCGCCGCCGAGGGAGCCATGCGCGATGCGCTATCCCTGCTGGACGTGTGCCTGAGCTTTACCGAAGGCGAGGTTGACGCGGGGCTTGCCCGGGATGTGCTTGGCTGCACCGGTCGGGACTTCATGTTTGAATTTACCGACGCCATCCTTGCCTATGACGCCGGACAGGCGCTCATAAAGATCGACGAGGCGCTGCGGCGGGGCAGCGACGCCCGGGTGCTTGCCCAGGACGCCGCCGCCCACCTGCGCATCATATTGCTGGCTGCTCTGGTTGGCGATAGGCTGGCGGAGCTGGTGGAGATCACCAAGGAGGACGCCCAGCGCTTCTGTGCGCAGGCGAGCCGCGCCTCGCAGGAGCAGCTGACCCGCGCCATGGAGCTTTTCATGCATGTGGATGGCGAGATGAAGTGGGCGACCCAGCCCCGAACCATCGTGGAGCTTGCCGCCGTGCGCGCCTGCCACCCGGAGCAGGAGGCGGACGCCCAGCTTGCCGAGCGCATGGAGCGCATGGAAAAGCTGCTCCAGAGCGGCGCGATTTCCGCAGCCAAGCCAGCCGCCCCGGCGGCCGAGCCCGCCAAGCCCGCCGAACCAGCCAAGCCGGCGGCCAAGCCCGTATCCATGCCCGCAGCCACGCCGCCCCAGCAGTACCTCGACGCCATCGAAAGCGTGAGCCAGCAGCTGCCCTCGATACGAACCATGCTCGGCAAGATGCGCTTTGCAGGCGTGGAGGGCGATGTGGTGACGGTGGAGTTCGGCGCCGACGCCATCATGGTGCGCCCGCTGATCGAGCGAAAGAGCGATATCATCGAGGCTGCCCTCAGCCAAGCCTTTGGCCAGAGCATGCGCCTGCGCACCGCAATGGCGGGAGCCGCGGCAAGGACCGCGCCCGCGACGGCAAAGGCTGCGCGGAAGGTGATCGAGCAATCCTACGAGGTATTTGGCAGGGACAAGATCGATCTGACCGACTGAGCCTGACGCCAAGGCTCTGACGGAGGTTTCCAACAGATGCAATTTGATATACGAAAGAACAAGCGCTTAAACGACATATACGCCGCCTTTATGCGCTTTGACGAAGGCGACCTTGATTCCCACCTCGGACACCGGGATCGGCTGCGGCGCAGGGTGGAGGGGCATGATCTGGAGCATCTGCCGCCCCATGAAACGCTGGAGTTTCTGCTGTATTTTCTCATTCCCCGGCAGAATGTAAATGAGCTTGCCCACGCGCTGATAGAGCAGTTTGGTTCGCTGGACTGCGTATTTCGGGCGAGCGTGGATATGCTGCTGGACGTGCATGGCATTGGTCTGCGCACCGCCCAGTGGCTCGCCATGATGGGCGACGTCACAGCCTGCTTCGGCAGGCTAAACTGGGAGGATCGCCCCAAGCTCGGCAACCTTTTGCAATCGCTGCAATACGCCTGCGAGCTGCGGCAGTACGTCATTCCCCCCAGCAGCATACACGTATGCCTAGATATCAACGATAGGCTGCTCTACCAGCGCAGGCTCACCGATTCCCGGGCATGGGGCGAGCCGCTGTGCCTGCGCGCCGGGCTTGCCGACGTATTGGAAAACCAAGCCACGGGAACCATCATATTTCAGTTTGTCGGTCCGCTGCATGCCGAGCCGGATGAATATGATATCTCCCGTGCCGCAGCCTATGCCGATACCCTCGCCGCCGCCCAGAGCCGCCTGACGGACGTGATCATCGTGGGCGAGGGCAATATCGTCAGCATGCGGCAGCGCGGGCTGATCACGCAGTCCTCCTTCTCCCATGAAACGGAGCGCTACCTGCGGGAGGATTACCTGCGCGGCATGCCGGATGTGACGGGCATGAGCGCCGATCAGCTGCGAGCCTGCCTTGAGGATGATCCCGGCGATGAGGACGGCTGAAGCCAGCCTTACCAACCAAACCATATCAACCAAAAAGGAGATGCTTTAACCTGAACATCGTTTCCCCCGCCTCCATCGGCGCACTGACCCGCCTAGAGGGGGATATCCTGCTGTGGATCCAGCAGAGCCTGCGCGGCCCTCTGGATGCGCCGGTGTGCTTCATTACCACGCTGGGCAACCACGGCATGCTCTGGATCGCCCTCACGCTTATGCTGCTCTTCTTCCGAAGAACCCGCCGCGCCGCGCTGGTGAGCGCCCTTTCCATGCTGCTGACGCTGCTTGCGGTGAATATCCTCATCAAGCCGCTTGCGGCGCGCATACGTCCCTACGAGGTGATCGAGGGTCTGCGCTGCATCGTGGCGCGGGAGAGTGAGTTTTCCTTTCCCTCCGGTCACTCGGCAAACTCCCTCGCCTGCGCGTGGGTACTGTTTCGGCTGTGCGACAGGCGGCTCGGCGTGCCCGCGCTGGTCATGGCGCTGCTGATCTCCCTATCCCGGCTGTATGTGGGCGTGCATTATCCCACGGATGTGCTTGCCGGTATCGCCGCGGGCATGCTGCTTGCCGAGGCCGCCATTTATCTGGCAAAGCGCATTGAGCCCCGGCTGCGGCGCTGAGGGCAGAGGCTACCGCTTTCCCTGAATTATCCTGCCGATTAAAGAAAAATGCGTTAGCTTTTGCCGCAGTGCTTGAATCTGCCGGAGAAACATGCTATACTTTGTATTGGTAATCATCCGCAACTGCGGATCAAAATTAAGGAGGAAACCATCGTGAAGAAGTTGCTCGCTATTCTGCTGGCACTGGTTCTGGCTATGGGCGCATGCACTGCGTTTGCCGAAGCAGTCAACCCCGACGACATCGAGGATACCATGACCTCTACCGACGGCACCTACAAGATCGCTTTCATCACCGACGTTGGTCAGCTCAAGGACAAGTCCTTTAACCAGGGCACCTGGAACGGCGTGAAGGCCTATGCCTCTGCCAACGGCCTCTCCTACAAGTACTATCAGCCCGCCAACGGCAACGAAGCCACCGACGACGACCGCTACGACGCCATGAAGGCTGCCGTGGACGCCGGCGCTGAGATCGTTGTATGCGCAGGCTTCATGCAGGAAGCTGCTCTGACCAAGGCTGCCACCGAGTATGCGGACACCAAGTTCGTATTCATCGACGGCTATCCGATCGGTCTGGACAATGTAGCCCCCATCGCCTTCAAGGAAGAGCAGAGCGGCTACTTCGCCGGCTATGCCGTAGTAATGGACGGCTTCACCAAGCTGGGCTTCTCCGGCGGCGGCGGCGGCACCAACCCGGCATGCTGCCGTTTCGGCTATGGCTTCGTGCAGGGCGCTCAGGCAGCAGCTGCTG
>CAYWLE010000055.1:0-10487 GCA_964458825.1 uncultured Oscillospiraceae bacterium
GACCAATATGTTTGGATAGCGGCTGGGCAGCAGGTCTGGCTCCCGCTGGGTATCGTCAAAGTTCAGGTGGAAATCCACGGTATCCTTATCGATATCCTGAAGCATCTCCATGCTCAGCGCCGTCATGCGTGCCTCGGTGTAACGCATTGCAGCCGGGCTATCACCATCGATGGAGCCAAAGTTTCCATGGCCATCCACCAGCATCTCCCGCATGGCAAAGGGCTGCGCCATGCGCGTCAGGGCATCATATACAGAGGAATCGCCGTGGGGATGATACTTGCCCAGGCAGTCGCCCACGATGCGCGCACACTTCCTGTGGGGCTTGTCATAGGTATTTCCCAGCTCATGCATGGTATAGAGTATGCGCCGCTGCACGGGCTTCAGGCCATCCTCCACCCTTGGCAGAGCGCGCTCAAGGATGACATGCTCCGAATAGGGGATCATGGAATCGTGCATCACGTCTTCCATTGCCTTCTGGATGATCTCCTCGGTGCGAACGGGCATATCCGGCCCTTTCTTTCTGGAAGCCATTGCCACCCTCCTTTAATTCTCTTCAGCCGTCACGGGCTTGAAATTATCTACCTTATTAAAATCGGCATACTGGCTGATGTACGCCTTGCGAGGCTCCACCTTGTCGCCCATGAGTATGGTCACGCGGCGGTCAACCTCGCTGAAATCCTCTATCGTGACCTGAACCAGCCTGCGACCCTCGGGGTTCATGGTGGTTTCCCACAGCTGCTCCGGGTTCATCTCGCCAAGACCCTTATATCTTTGCAGGGTGTAATGCTTGCCCACGCTGCGCAGCGTCTTCTCCAGCGCCTTATCGTCGTAGCAGTAGGTCACGTTATCTCCCTTTGCCACCCTGTAGAGCGGCGGCATGCCGATATAGACGTGTCCCTCGGTGATGAGCTGCTTCATATATCGGAAGAAGAAGGTAAGCAGTATGGCTCTAATGTGTGCGCCGTCCTGATCGGCGTCCGAGAGTATGATCACCTTGTCATACTTGAGGTGGGTAATATCAAAATCCTCGCCGATGCCGGTGCCAAGCGCCGTGATAACCGAGCGAAACTCCTCGTTGAGCAGCACCTGATCCAGCCGCTTCTTTTCCACATTCAGCGGCTTGCCACGCAGCGGCAGTATCGCCTGAAAGCGGCGATCACGACCCTGCTTGGCGCTGCCGCCTGCCGAGTCACCCTCCACGATGAACAGCTCGTTGAGCTTTGCATTCCTGCCGGTGCAGCTGGATAGCTTGCCTACCAGCGGCGCGGCGTCCAGCTGGTTCTTCTGGCGCGCCATTTCCTTTGCCTTGCGCATCGCCTCGCGCACTTTGGCGGCCTTGATCGCCTTTTCGATCACCTTGCCTGCAAATTCTTGGTTCTTCAGGTCGTCCAGATAGATCGACAGCTGCTCATAGCACACGCTTTCAAATATCGGCCTTACCTCGGTATTGCCCAGCTTGCCCTTGGTCTGTCCCTCAAACTGCGGGTTCTTCACCCCGGCATACACGATGGCGGTAATGCCCTCGCGGAAATCATCGCCGGAGAGGTTGTTGTCCTTCTCCTTGAGTATGCCGCTGCGGCGGGCAAAATCGTTGAAGGCGCGGGTCATGGCCATCTTGAAGCCCGTTTCATGGCTGCCGCCCTCGGCGGTGGGAACATTATTTACATAGGAGCAGATGTTTTCCGAATAGGAATCGGTATACTGCAAAGCCACGCGCACCAGCGTGGAATCCTGCACCTTTTCAAATATGATCGGCTCGGTGATGGTGGTCTTGTCGGCATTCAGGTAGCCGAGGAAATCCACAAGCCCGCCCTCGAAGCAGTATTCGTGGCTGCGTGCCTCTGGATCTTTCACCCGCTCGTCGGTAAATACAAAGCGCACCCCCTTGTTCAGGTAGGCAAGCTCCCGTATCCTGCGCCGCACGGTATCAGAATGGAAATCCACCGTTTCAAATACCCTCGGATCGGGCTTGAAGGCAACCTGCGTGCCTCTGCGGCGGGTATTGCCCAGCTTGGCAAGCGGAGCGACTGGACGGCCGGACACGATCTTCCCCGTCTTTTTATCCTCCACCGATTCAAACCTCTGCTGGTAGTGGCTGTAGTCGCGGTAAACATCCACCACCACCCACTCCGAAAGCGCGTTCACCACCGAAGCGCCCACGCCGTGCAAACCGCCGGAATAGGCATAGTTCTTGTCGGAAAACTTGCCGCCCGCGTGCAGCTGGGTATATACCACCTCAACGGCCGACACGCCAAGCTGAGGATGGATATCCACCGGTATGCCGCGGCCATTGTCCGTCACCTCGCAGGAGCCGTCCTTTTTCAGCGTCACTGTGATCTCGCTCGCATAGCCGTTGGACGCCTCATCGATGGCGTTATCTACGATTTCCCATATCAGGTGGTGCAGCCCCCGCGAGCCGGTAGAGCCGATATACATGCCGGGACGCATGCGCACCGCATCCAAACCCTCGAGAACCGTTATATCATTTGCGGAGTAATTCGCCATTTTAGCCTCCATTTTCAGTCATTATTTCTATTATACAGGCGAAACGTTAAATCCATTTGTTCCCAGCCAGCCACATTTTATGCGCATTTTCCCGCAACCCCTGCCAACCCAGCCTTTTTTCTGCAATAAGCCGAGCCGATTTGCATAAAACAAAGATATGTGCTATACTAATACTGTATACGCAGGCTCATATCCAATTCAAGCCTGCCAACCAGCCAGACAGGAGCCTTATCCATGAATAACGATTCCAATACGAGCATTGCCGAATTGAAGCAGCGCGTGCATGAGCTGTGCCTGCGCAAGGGCTGGGGTATAGACGGCGTGCAGGATCCCCAGCACGTAGCCATGGCGATGACCGTCGAAATGAGCGAGCTTCTGGAGCATTTCCAGTGGCTTACCCATGCCGATGTTCAGGCGCTCATGCGCGGCGAGGATCCCGAGCGCACCGCCCTCATTGCCGAGGAATTTGCCGACGTCATGATGTATGGCTTGCAGCTCACCCGCACGCTGGGCATCGATATCACCCAGCAGGTACTGCGCAAGATAGATATCGTGGACAAGCGTCCGCCCAAAAAATATAATCCCACGCGCTGAAATGCGCAGGAGGTTCATATGAACAGCGATTTAATCCTCGTTCTGGATTTCGGCGGCAGCCAAGCCTACTACACAGCCCGCAGGCTGCGCGGCGAGCAGTATTACTGCGAGATCCTCCCCGGCGATACTCCTGCCGAGCAGCTGCTTGCGCGCGCGCCCAAGGGACTGCTGCTTGCTGGCGGCGATAGCAACGACCTGCGCGCCCAGCCGCTCCCCTTCGATCCAGCCAGCCTCGGCATACCCGTGCTTGCCTTCGGCGGCGCGGCTAGGATGCTTGCCGAGTCCCTCGGCGCCGAGCATCAGGGCATGCTGCTTCAGGGCGGCATGGACTCCCTTCAGTTTCTGCCCTGCGACCTCTTTTCCGGTCTTGGCGAAAATGATCGCTTCTTCGATCGCATCGACGGCTTCACCCTACCATCCTCCTGCCAGCCCATCGCCGTGACTCCCTCCGGGCTGATGCCGGGCTTTGCCTGCCTAGAAAAGCATATCTATGGGCTGCAATTCTATGTGGAATCCAACGACCCGGACGGGTTCGCCATCCTCGAAAGCTTTGCAGGCTCCATCTGTGCATGCAGCCGGGTATGGATGGCGGAAAACTATGCCCCCGCCCTCATCGAGCAGGCGCGTGCGCAGATCGGCGATGCACGGGTGCTGCTGCCGGTGTCCGGCGGCGTGGATTCCGCCGTCACAGCTGCGCTGCTCTCCCGCGCCGTCGGCTCACGCCTGAGCTGCCTGATGGTCAATACCGGTCTTTTGCGCAAGGGTGATGTGGAGCTGGTTCGCAAGACCTTCGTCGATCAGATGAAGCTCAACCTCGTGGAGATCGATGCGCAGGAACGCTTCCTCAAGGCGCTGCGGGGCGTGCATTCCCCCGCTGAGAAGCGCAGCCTGCTCTATAATGAGTTTGCCGCGGTCTTTGCCGAGCAGTACATCAAGGATGGCGATGCGGAGTTCATGGCGGAGGGAACCATCTATCCCGATATTCTCCATGCCAAGCCAGCCCTCATTACCAACATGATCGAGGGCTGCAAGCGCATCGAGCCTCTGCGCATGCTCTTTAAGGAGGACGTGCGCTCCCTCGGCCGCTATCTGGGCGTGCCGGAGGAGCTGATCTGCCAGCCCTCCTTCGAGAGCAGCGGTCTGTCCGTGCGCTGTCTTGGCGAGGTCACGCCCGAGCGTCTCGCCATGCTGCGCGACGCCGACGCCATCTTCCGTCAGGAGGTGGAGCGTGCCGGGCTGAATCGCAAGATCGCCCAGTACTTCGCCATCCTCACCGATATGAAGACCCCCGGCAGCCACGGCGAGGGCTATGTCTGCGCGCTGCGAGCGCTGGGCAGCTCCAATGCCGGAAAGGCGCCCGCCTTCAAACTTCCCTACGACCTGATGGATGTGGTGGTTCAGCGCATCACAGGCGAGGTTCCCGGCATCAACCATGTGGTATATGATATCACCGGCCGTCCCACTGCCGCCGTGGAATGGGAATAAACCAGCCAAACCTGCATTCCAAGAGTGATTTGAGGAAAGATACCTATGATACTTAGACATGCACGCGAGCCGAGGGATGGTCAGCCCGCCGAAAACACCTTCGAGGCCGTGGACGAGCGCAGCGGCGCTATCCTGAGCGCCTGCACCATCTATGTAAACCGCAATGCCGAGCTCTTCCCCTCCCGCCCCATCCGTATCTATCTGGATCTTCAGGGCGACCCCGTGCCGGATGTGCTGCTGGGCGCCTGCGTTGCCCGGGCAAAGGAGCTTGGCAGGCTCTCCGGCGAGCCCTGCCGCATCTTCACCCAAGCCGAGCCTGAGGACAGCCGCCGCCTTGCCACCCTCGCCTCCTTTGGCTTCAAGGATAGCGATGGTCTGGTTTGCCTGCGCTGTCGCCTGCCCGCCAAGGAGCCCGCTCCCTTGCCGCTGGGCAGCGTGGTCGTGCGGGACGATCTGGACGACCCCATCGAGCAGCAGTATTTTCTCGACCGCTATAACCAGCTCTACGGCGAGGAGCTTGGCGAGGAATGGCTTGCCGAGCTGCGCAGCCACGAGGGCTTCACCCGCATCCTCATCGTGTCCCCCTCCGGCATGCTGGGCGAGCTTATCCTCTGGCAGGAGGATGGTTCCGGCGTGCTCGGCTGGATCCATACCGCCCGCAAGTGGCGCGGTAAGGGCGTGGCAAGCTGCCTAACCGCGCTCGCCTGTCAGGAATGCGCCGGGCGCGGGCTTACCAGCGTGAAGGCAGAGGTTCAGGCGCGCATACCAAACCTCCTGCATGTGCTGGAGGGAGCCGGCTTCCGCCAGTCAGAGCTGCTCCAGCGCTACCCCGGCATCGATATGAACTAAACCAGCCCCCTGCACGCATTGCCGCATGCAGGGGGCATCTTCATCTTGGCTCAGTATAGCGCTTCCAGCTCATGCTGGATCTCCTCGGCACGCCTGATCTGTTCGTTCAGCTTCCACTTTCCGATGTTCACACCGTCCTTTAAGAACATGGAGCCGCACTGGTGGAAGTAAAACTCTATTCCCCGCTCCTTTGCCTCCAGATACAGCGCCTTCACCCACTCATATTCAATCGGCCGCACATCCAGCTTCGGAGCCATCTCGCCGCCCACATTCACGCACTTGATCAGCCCCGTATCCAAATACTTGCCCAGTGTGATCGGCCCGATCAGCGGCGAGCAGAAAACCTCCCGGTGCTTCAGCGGCGCATCCAGAAAATGCGGCAAACGCCTGTCCGCCATCTCCTGATTCTCGATGGATATGCTCAGGTGAAAGTTCTCCCAGCCATCGCCCCAGTCCGGCGGCAGGCAAGCCTTTATTCTTTCGGGACGCTTGGTTGTGGTAACAAATATGCAGTCCCTCCGGTGGCGTATCGTGTTCCAGCATCCGCTGCGCCACGCATCCGCCTCCTCAATGAAGAAATCCGATGAGAAGCACAGCTTCACCAGCGAATTGGGCGGGCAGTCCTTGTCCTTCAGCTCATAGGTCGTCTTGCCCAGCGTGATAATGCTGGTATCCCTGCCGTAGCGCTTGTCCATCTTGTATACAAAGCAATTTTTGCATCCGGGACTTACCCGCTTGCAGCCGTGCCAAGGGTTCCATGGTATCGCCTTTTCGATTTCTTCGTTTTGCATGTACCCGCCTCCGTATTTGCATTCTTTTTCTCTATAGCTTTTTTCTCTATAAACCATAGCATAGCAGAAAAATATGAATTATGCTAGCATTCCATACCTTCAAAATCCTGCCAGCCACCCTCCGCCGCAGCCGTTCTCTTTTTCCAGTCAAGCCAATAGACTTTCCCATAGCGAACTTTCGGGAGGGATAGCATGCAGGGAAATCTGTTTTATGGAAGCGGTGTGGCGCTGGTCACACCCTTTCGTGGTCAGCGTGTGGATTACGACCGGCTCGAAGCCCTGATCGATAGCCAGATCGAGGCTGAAACCGACGCCATCATCATCCTCGGCACCACCGGCGAGCCATCCACCATCACGCCGCCGGAGCGCAGCGCCATCATTGAGTGCGCCGTATCCCGCTGTGCTGGTCGCCTGCCGCTCTATGTAGGAACCGGCTCCAGCTCCACCAAGACCGCCGTGGAGCAGTCCGTGGAGGCCATGCGGCTGGGTGCGGACGGTTTGCTGGTCGTCACGCCCTACTACAGCAAGGCAAGCAAAACAGGCGTGGTGGAGCATTACCTCAGCATTGCCGATAGCGTGGATATTCCCATCATCGTCTATAATGTGCCGTCCCGCACCGGCATGAACCTGCCTCCGGAGATCATGCTGGAGCTGGCGAGGCATCCGCTGCTGTGCGGCTTTAAGCAGGCAAGCAGCGATTTCAGCCAAGCCATGCGCCTGTTTGAACTGGTTGGCGATGGGGTCGCCATCTATTCAGGAAATGATGATCTCACCCTGCCCATGATGTCCCTCGGCGCCCGCGGCGTGATCTCCGTGGCGGCAAATATCGTGCCGGAGCAGATGCATGCCATGACCCTCGGCTACCTCCGCGGCGAGCTTGCCGCCGCCCGTGCATTGCAGTTCAGCCTGCTGCCCCTGATCCGCGCGCTCTTTGCCGAGGTCAGTCCCATACCGGTAAAGGCTGCGCTCGCGATGATGGGCAGGATCGAAAATACGCTCCGTCCGCCACTCTGCCCCCTCGATGAAGCAAACGCCGCCGAGCTGCGCCGCCAGCTCCGCCGCCTGCGGCTGCTGGAGGAATGATCGCCGCACAAAGATCGCCGGAGGATGGCTCGCCATCCTCCGGCACATCGCTTATTTCCTCAATATACGATCACCTTGGTATTCATCGGGCAGTTGTAATACAGCCACTTTGCATCCTCCACGCTCAGGCGCACGCAGCCATGGGAAGCCTTGCGGCCCAAGTTGTTCACGCTGCTCTGGGTCACTGGACCGTCCGGGTCGTTGTAGAGCACGGAATGGAACATGATGTCCCCCTCGATATAATAGGCGAACTGCGCCCAGCACTTGTATTTCTTAAAATAGTGCCATCTCGCGCCGGGGCCGGTGGTTGCTTGGTAGGTTCCCTTGGGTGTTGGCGTGGCATTTTTGCCGGTGGAGCACTTCATGGTGCGCACAAGCACGGTATACTCGTTGTTATCATCCAAGCCATACACATATACCCGCTGGTCATCGGTGGAAACCTTCACCACATAGGGCTTGAGCGCCTTCTGTGCATCGCCGGAGAAGAGCAGTCGCATGGTTTGCGCGTCCGCCACGCCGGTCTGCTCCAGCTTGTGCCGCTTCTGGAAGGCAGTCACAGCCTCGCTGGTCTGCGCGCCATAGCTGCCGTCGGGAGTGGTGAAGATATATTCCAGTCCCTTCAGCCTACGCTGCAAGCGCAGCACATCATCTCCCTTTGAGCCGATCTTCAGGCTTGCAGGAATCGCCGGGAAATCCTCGGAATATAGCTCGTCCAGCAGCATGGGATCCGCCACGCCGTTCACCACGGTGCGCAGCTGGCTGCTCGCGTCCGTCTGCCCTTCAGTGGCGCTCATCACCTGTGCTTCCTCCTTGGCACGCATATACGCCTGCAAGGTCTGCACGGCAGTCTGGGTGCCTGCTCCGTAGCTGCCATCGGCGCTGATGCTGGCAAAACCAAGCTCCGTCAGCCGCTTCTGAAGCGCACGCACCTCGTCGCCGGTGGAACCAAGGGTCAAAAGCGGATGCTCCGGCGCGGCAGTCTCGGAGGAATAGAGCCTCTCCAGCGTCGCCATATCCGCCGCGCCTGTTTCACTCAAGCCATTATAATGCTGGAAGATGCGCACGGAACGCACGGTATCATCGCCATAGAAGCCATCCGCAGCAGATACCGAGCAGCCAAGCGCCGCCAGCCTGCGCTGCATGCGGGTCACATCACTGCCGCTGTCCCCGTCCGCCAGCTCTCGCCGTGCAGAAATGAAGCGCTCCGAATATAGATATGCCTGAAGAAGCGCGTCCGCAATACCATCCACCTCGGTCACAGGCTCCAGCACGGGCATGTCCGCCGCAATCGCCATCGCCTCCTGCGTGGGCGCATTCGTAGGCGCCATCGAGACCTCCTGCGTGGGCTCCGCCGTCGCAGCCTCACCCTTGGGGATCAGGGTAAGCTCGTGGGTGCTTGCCGGCTCGGGGGTCGGCGTGGCTGTCGGCTCCGCCGTTGGCGCTGCCGTGGGCGTTGGCACGGGGCTGGGCGTGGGCGTTTCGGCAAGACGCACGTCGATCAGCTCCTGCTCCAGCTCGCGTATATACTCCTGCAATTCACGCACGGCATTCTCGGTATTCTGTCCGTAGTAGCCGTCGGCAGCATCCGTCAGATAGCCAAGCTCGATCAGCTTCCGCTGCAAGCGCTTGGTATCCTCGCCATTCTTGCCAGCCTTCAGCTCGGGATAGAAGGGCGTGGACACGCGGATCATGATGAAGGAAACGTCCTCCCGCGCCCACAGCGGCTGCTCCACACCAAGCTGCGCCTGCGCAGAGCGGCGGCGGCTGTTGATCTCCCTGTCGATCGCCTTTGCCAGCGCCTCGGAATCACTGCCGCTGGTTCGGGCAGCCTCGGTCACGATATCGCCCAGCCAAGCCTGCACGCTTGTCCAATCCTCGATGGCGGCATCCGTCGTGGCAATGGTAAATTCGCAGCCGTAAGCCACGCCGTTCACCGTCACCTCGCAGGCGATATCATGGTTCAGCGCCGCTTCATTGGTATTCTGGTAACGGATCTCGGTGGTCTTTGGCACGTCTGCCGGATCCATTAGCTTCTGCAAGTCTGCCTGCCACACGGCCGCGCCCGCCTGCTCTGCCTCCGAAAGAAACAGCACAGAGGTCAGCAGCGCCAGCGCCAGCACCGCGGTCAGCAGGATGCGGATCTTCTTCATTCAAATACCTCCGAAGTTCAATTGCGTCGTCGTGCATTTTCTGTTGCACTGTATAGACGCAATTATACCTCATGAAGTTTCACTTTTGTAGAAAAACAATATGTTGTTTTATTGGCAAATTTTGGAAGCTTTGCCATTTTTAACCAAATGCATGCTCATTCAGTCCAAAAACCAAACCAAGGCAGGAGAAGCCATAGCCTCCCCCGCCCCAAGCCTTTAAGCCATCACTGCACTATCTGCTCGCCATGCTGCTCCTCCTGCACGCTGCCAGCCGTAAAGCCCGGCGCAATGAAGCCGCTCTCTCCCTCCGCACCCGCAGCCTCCAGCGTGAATGCCGAAACCTCATATGCGTTGCGGGTCATGTATTCGCCGTTTTCCAATAGCTTCTGGTATTCCCTAGATTGCAGCCGTCCAGTCAGCCGCAGCCTGTCGCCCACCTGAAAGCGTGCGGCATACTGGGCGTTCCTGCCCCAAGCAATGCAGGGTATATAGTCGCTCTTGCCGAAGGCGCGGTTCACCGCCAGCATCATATCGCATATCTCCCTGCCAAAGGGCGTGGATCGATAGATGGGCGGCTTGCAGAGCACGCCGGTCAGGGTCACGCGGTTCATGGTGTCGTTTTCCTGCGTTTCGGTCATGCTCTGGGCAAAGAGCGTCACCATCAGCCTGCCGCTGCCCTCCACAACCTTGTTGTAGGAGCGCACCTGCCCCGTCACCAGCATCATCCTATCCCGGCGAAGCTCCGTCACTGCCAGCAGCTTGCCCGGTATCGTCACCGGCAGCCTGTCCACCGCGCCGGACAGCCGCTTCACCAGCAGCGTGCCTGTGTAAAATGGTTCGTTCATTACCTCGTGGCTCAACTCCAGCCTTTCCTCCAGCTGGCCTGCCGCTACGATTCGATTGTTCGGATTCTCCATCGTATCACCTCTGGTCGTTTCAGAATGTGTTTTGTCCTGATTATATATGCAGCCCGGCGCGGCTTTATTCCGCCTTGCCGATTTTTTTAGCACAGCTTCGTTCTATATCCAGC
>CAYWLE010000056.1:0-10205 GCA_964458825.1 uncultured Oscillospiraceae bacterium
ATCTTCAAGACCCTCACCAACCCCGTGGAGGTTATCGGCTACAACAATCCCGATGATCCCCGCGATCCCAAGAACGGCTCCGTGATCGGCATGAAGTGCGTGGAGATGGAGCTGGGCGAGCCGGACGCCTCCGGTCGCCGTCGCCCCGTGGTGAAGGAAGGCAGCGAATTTGTGCTGGATATCGATACCATGATCATGTCCATCGGCACCAGCCCCAACCCGCTCATCCGCTCCACCACCCCCGGCTTGGAAGCCAACAAGCATGGCTGCATCGTCACGCAGGGTGAGGATGGTCTCACCAGCCGCGAAGGCGTGTATGCCGGCGGCGACGCTGTAACCGGCGCTGCAACCGTTATCCTCGCCATGGGCGCTGGCAAGAATGCCGCCGCAGCCATCGACGAATATATCAAGAGCAAGAACTAAGGCTTATCTTAGGCTTAGATCAGAACGCCTCCGTGAGATGCAAGTCCCACGGAGGCGTCTTTTGTTTTTTGCATTCTGCTCAGCTCTGCATGGAGATGCAGCTGCCGCGCTGGGTCTTCTCTACGTATATCTTGGGCTCGATATAGTCGCGCAGCTCCGCCACATGGCTGATAACGCCAACCAGCCTGTCAGCGCCGGTCAGGTTTTCCAGCGTGGTCAGCGCACGGCGCAGGCTGTCCTCATCGAGGGAACCAAAGCCCTCGTCGATGAAGATGGCGTCAACCCGCACGCCGCCGCTCTCCGCCTGCACCACGTCCGCAAAGCCCAGCGCCATGGAAAGCGACGCCAGAAAGGCTTCGCCGCCGGAGAGCGAGGAAACCTCCCGCTCTCGGTTGGTGTTCAGATCCATCACCCGCAGACCCAGCCCGCTCTTGGTGTTGCCCACGCTCTCCACCTTGCTGCGCAATACATACCTGCCGTCGGACATGCGCTCCAGCCTGCGGTTGGCCGCGGCGATCACCCGCAGGAAATAGTATTGGAGGATATAGCTCTCAAAGGGCAGCTTGTTTACCCCGCCGAGCTGACCGGTGACGGTCTGATACAGCAGGTTGATGTTGGCAAAGCGCTCCTGCGCGCCATCCAGCGCATGCATGCAGCTCTGCATGGCTGCACAGGCGGCAAGGTTCTGCTCCCAGCGGGAGTGCAGCGCATGCTCCTGCCTGTCCAGCTCGGCGATCTGCATCGTCTGCCGCGCATCCTCGGCGGTAAGCGCCGCTTCATCCACCATCCTCCTGCCCGCCCACATCTCCTTTAGGCTGTGCAGGCGACCCTCCGTTGCCTGAACCTCCGCCCGCCAAGCATCGATTTGGCTCTGGAGCTGCTTCATCTCTGCCTCGCTGCGCAGGGCAGCCTGCCAAGCCTCGCAGCTGGAAAAGCCAGCGTCCCCCAGCGCGTTCAACCAAGCCTCCCTCGCCTGCGCGGCGCTCCTGCGGGAAGCCTGCAAGCCTGAGAGGGCGTCCTCGCTGCGTGCCTTGGCTGCGCTGAAGGCTGCTTCCGCACGCTTTGCCGCGGCAGAGGCTGCCTCGTGGATGGTTCGTATCTGCGCCGCCTCCGCACGCTTTGCCTCCTCCTCCCGGCGCAGATCAAGCTCCCGCGCCTCTATGGCTGCCTCGTCGCACTCCAGCAGGGCAAGCAGGCTCTGCGCCCTCTCCCTTGCCGTGCCGCTGCGGGCGGCGAGAACCTCTGCCTCGCGCACAGCCTTTTCACGAAGCTTGGAAGCCGCCTCTACCTGCGCCTTGTCCGGCGCGGCTGCGATGTGGCTCGCCGGTCTTGGATGCTGCGTGGAGCCGCATACCGGACAGGGCATGCCCTCCATAAGCTCATCGGCCAGCACGCCTGCCTGATCCAGCAGGTACAGGCTGTGCAGGCGCGTGTATTCCTCCTCGGCGGCGCGCTGGGCAGCCACGGCGGAGCCAGCCAGCCTGCCAGCCTCCTGTGCGGCGGACACAGCCTCCCGAGCCGTGCGGAACTGGGGCAAGAGCTGGCGAAGCTGCTCGGCGCGCATGGCAAGCTGCTCCCGCCGGGGCAGCTGCTTTTCCGCCTCGGCAAGGGCTGCGGCGGCGCGATGGTTTTCCTCCTCGCGGCGCAAAAGTATGGCTGCGCAGTCCCGCGCCTGCCCCTCCAGCCTGCGCAGTTCCTGCTCCTCGCGGCTGCTGAGCGCCTCAGCGCTCCGAAGCTGATCCGCACGCCGGGCGGTATCCAGCTGCGATGTGAGCAGGCTTATCTCCGCCTCCCGCTGCCGAAGCTGCGCGGCATGCTGCTCTGCCTGTGCCAGCTGACACAGACCCTCGTTCTGCTGCCTTGCCTGCGCCAGCCGCTCCCGCAGGGCGGTGTTGTCGCCGCGCAGGCGGGCAAGCTGCTGCTCCAGCGCGCCATGCTGCCGCTGCTCGGCAGCGAGCTGCTCATTTAAGCAAGCAACCGCCTCGTCAGCACGCTCCGGACTCTGCATCAGCGCAGTCATGCGTTTATCCGCTCCCTGCACCCGAGAGCAGGCTGCCGCATAAGCCTGCTTGGCTGCGTTCAGCTCCGCGAGGGACTCGCTGTTGAGCTGCTTGATCCGCCTTTCGATCTCCTGATAAATTCCAGTGCCAAAGACGCGGCTGAGCAGGGCGCGGCGCTCCTCGCTCTTTGCCAGCAGGATGCGCTGAAACTCGCCCTGCGCAATCATGACCACTTGGCTGTACTGCTCCGCCGTAAGCCCGATGATATCCGGCACGGCGCGGGCAAGCTCGGTCACGCCGCTCCAGCTGCGACCGTCATCGCAGCTCATTTCCGCCCGAGCGGGGTGCAAGCGCTCGCCGCTGCCATCCCGCTTGGGAACCATATAGGCAGGGGTGCGCCAGAGGGTATACAGCTTCCCCTCATGCTCAAATACGAGGGTAACGCTGCTCTCCTTGCTGCGGGCGGCAAAATCGCTGTGGAAGCCCTTGGTTTCCCGCGTGCTGCCCGAGGCTCCGCCATAGAGGGCAAAGCTGATGGCGTCGAAGATGGACGTCTTGCCCGCGCCGGTATCGCCGGTTACCAAAAAGAGGCAGCTCCTGCCAAAGCGGGTGAAATCCACGGTTTCCGTGCCCGCATAGGGGCCGAATGCCGTCATACGAAGCTCAATGGGACGCATACAGGCTTTCCTCCGCTTCCTCCACGATTTTCTTCATCAGCGCCAGCTGCACCTCACTGGGAGCCTGACCATTATTCTGGCTGCTGAAGAAATTGATAAAATGCTCCAGCGGGTTCAGCTCCTCCACCCGATCGGCAGTAACGAAATCGCTCTTATCGCCGCTGCGGCTGTTACATATCCTGTGCTGCACGAGGTTTGGATAGCTCAGCTGAAGCGAGCCCACGATGTCCAGCGGCGGCAGCTCATCGGTGAGGGTAACGAACACATAGTCGCTATCATATATGCCGCTGGTGATATCCGCCAGCCTGCCGGTGACGCTCTTTACCTCCCGCAACGGATGATAGGGCAGCTCCTCCACAAGCAAGCCATCGCCAAGGCAAACCTTCAGCGCCGCCTTTCTCTGCTTCTCCTCCGATAGGGAATACTTCAGCGGCGAGCCGGCATAGCGAATCCGATCGCCCTTCACCCGCTGGGGGGAATGCAAATGTCCCAGCGCCACATAATCAAAGCAATCAAATATCTCCGCAGGCACGGCGTCCACGCCGCCAACCATGCGTTCCTCAGAATCGGTAAGCTCCGGCTCCATGCCGCCCAGCACAAGCTGATGGGCAAGCAGCACATTCCTCACCGAGGGATCCACGTGCATTTCCTCCACAGCCACCCGCAGGGCGTCGGCATAGCCGGCGATCTCCCCTGCCCTTTCCGGGTAAGCCCGCCGCACAGCCATAGGACGCAGGAAGGGCAGCATGTAAATATGAATTTCTCCCCATTCATCCCGCAGCACCTGCGGCTCCACCGCGCCATGATAGGCAGGGGAAATGTGCAGTCCGGCGCCTTCCAGCAGGCTCCGGCAGTAGGCGACCTGCTCGGCGGAATCATGGTTGCCGCTGACGATGAAGCAGGGCTTGCCCACCCCCGCCAGCGAGGTCATGAACCAATCCGCCATTTCCACCGCCTCGCTGCTTGGCTGGCTCTTATCATAAATATCCCCAGCCACGAGCACCGCATGGATATCCTCTTGGGCAGCCATCTGAAGTATCTCCGCCAGTATGTGGCGCTGATCCTCCAATAGCAGCTTGCCGCCGAGCTTCCTGCCGATGTGCAGATCGGACACATGCAAAAAGTTCATTTTTTCACCCAGCCTTTCCTCTATGCGCCGCGCCGTACATTTTCCGTTCATAAACCCATTTATAATGAATGTACCTGCCAGATGTTCACAGCACTATCCTAAATCAAACCAAGGCAAAAATCAAGCCCCTTGTTCTTTTGCACGGTTTTGTGTATAATAGGTGGACAAGGCAGCCAAGCAAATACCAACCGGCAGACAACATCCGGTCAACAAGAAGCCAATAGGAAGCCAATCTAAAAAATGCGTCCGTTAGGAGAATACCTGCATGCGTCTGGCAATGAGCCTCATCTACATCGCAGTCATCGGCATACTTGCCCACTTCATCGGCGAAGCCCTGCCCCGCCGCTTCTTTTCCGCCGACAAGGCGCCCTTCAAGCCCTTCAAGTGGGAGAAGGACGGCAAAATATATCTGAAGCTCGGCGTGCATCGCTGGAAGGATAAGCTGCCCGACATGAGCCGGGTACTGCCGGACATGGTGCGCAAGAGCATATCCCTGACCGATGGTTCCGCCGCAGCGGAGCGGGTAACCAAGGAAACCTGCGTGGCGGAAGCGGTGCATTGGGCGCTGCTGCTGCTCTCCGGCGGCATATGTATCATCTATCCCACGCCGCTGGGCTGGCTGATCGCCATCGTATATGCGCTGTCGCACATTCCCTTCATCATCATTCAGCGCTACAACCGCCCCACCCTCAACCAGCTGGCAAAGCGGCTCAAGCAGCGTGAGGAGCGAAAGAGCAAATGCGGCAGCTGATACTTTCCGCCAATACCGGCGAGGGTCATAATTCCGCCGCCAAGGCAATGGCGGAATGCTTTGCCGAGCGCGGCCACAGCTGCTGCACGGTCGAAGCGGCTTGCAGCAGGAAATAAACCGGCATATATAATAATTAAAAATCACGACCTTCCGCTGAGCCGGTGGTCGTGATTATGTTATGTATCACTCTTTCAGCAGGTAATCGTAGATCACCCTTGCCACGCCGTCGTGGTCATTATCCTCTGTAACCACATCAGCAGCCGCCTTGGCCTCGGGCCAAGCATTGCCCATGGCGACGGACAGCCCGGCGGTCTGGAGAATCTCCACATCGTTGGGGCTGTCGCCCACGGCGATGGTTTCATCAATGGATATGCCCAGCTTTTCGCAGAGCTTGCACAGACCGCTGCCCTTGTCTGCCTCGCCGGAAACCACCTCGATCATGTGGCCGATGGAATCGGAGAGCTTTAGATTGCGTTTCTCCAGTATGCTGTGGTAGCGCTGCTGCACCTCGGCGGATTTGAAATAGAGGTTGATCTTCTCGATCAGGAAGGGGCGGGTATCATAGGTATCAAAGAGCTTCTCATCCCAGAGGGTGGTTTTATTATAGATATCGCGATAGTTGGCTACGTCGTAATCCTCCGTCCAAGCATCGTTTGGCTGGTCGAAGTAAGAGAGCTTCTCATGGAATACCTGAAGCACCCTGTGCTCATCCTTGAGGAGGTTTAGTATGTAGCGGATATCCTCCACGGGTATGGGAGCCACGTGGATATTATAATCATACTTCACATCATAGACGCAGCTGCCGTTTTCACACACGAGATAGCGTATCTCCGGCAGAGCTTCCAGCGTTTCTCGAATCTCAGGCAGGCAGCGCCCCGTGGAGAGCACCACATGCTTGCCTGCCGCTGCGGCACGCTTCACCGCCAGCCGGTTTCCATCGGATAGCTTGAGTTCACTGTTGAGCAGGGTACCGTCCATGTCCAATGCAATCAGGCTGTACTTTGCCATCGTTTCCTTCTCCCCGTCCGTATTCGCGTATTTTTGTGCTGGTTTGGTTGTATATTTTTGCTTGGTCGGCGCACAAACGCAGTCTTTTTGTGCGTCGCTTCTATTATCGCCGATCATTATTAGCTTCCGGCGTGCTTAAGGTAAAATCACGGCTTTGTAAGGTTAAACGCTTGTCAATTCGCCATCGATTGTTTATAATATGTTGTACCAGATTTGGTATTGGATCTGCCGCGGCGCAAGACTCTTTGCATCGGCAGACAAGCACAGGAGGATCGACCAATATGCGTAAATGCGGCGTACTGATGCACATCACCTCCCTACCGTCCCGCGGCGGCGTGGGCACGCTGGGACAGGCGAGCTATGACTTTATTGATTTTGTGAAGGCTTCCGGCATGAATATCTGGCAGATGCTGCCCGTGGGGCCGACGGGCTATGCCGAGTCGCCCTACCAGAGCGCATCCACCTATGCCGGCAACCCCCTGATGATCGATTTTAACCTGATGGAGGCCGACGGTCTGCTGCCCAAGGGTGCCTATGAGCCGCTGCCCATTCAGGAAAAGGTGGATTTTGACGCTGTAAAGGCACAGAACAGCGCGCTCCTCAAGCAGGCATATGCCTACAGCCGGGAGAAGATCGCAGGCGATATCGCCGCCTTTGAAGCCAAGCAGGGCTGGGTGCGGGATTTTGCCCTCTTCTTTGCCCTGAAGGAGCACTTTGGCTATGCATCGTGGATGGAGTGGCCGGATCAGACCATCCGCCATCGGGAGCCTGCCGCCGTGGAGCGCTACAGCGCATCTCTGAAAAACAGCATCGATTATTATATCTTCACCCAGTATGTCTTCTTCTCCCAGTGGGAGCGGCTGCACGCCTATGCCCGCAAGCGCGGCGTGGAGCTGATGGGCGATTTGCCCATCTATGTATCCGAGGATTCCTCAGACGTATGGCTCAACCCCGATATGTTCGAGCTGGACGAGGACGTGCGACCCATACGCATTGCAGGCGTGCCGCCGGATTATTTCCAGAAAGACGGCCAGCGCTGGGGCAACCCCCTCTATGCATGGAAGAAGCATGAGGAAAGCAAGTATGCTTGGTGGGTAGCTCGCCTGAAGGCGCTGGGAGAGATGTTTGATATCCTGCGCATCGACCATTTCATCGGCTTTGCCAATTACTATGCCATTCCCGCCACGGAGGAAACCGCCCGCAACGGCAAATATGAGCTTGGTCCCGGCGCGAAGCTCTTCCGGCGTATTCAGCGAGAGCTGCCCAATCTGAACATCGTGGCGGAGGATCTGGGCGTGGTCAGCAGGCGGGTCAAAAAGCTGCTTGCCTTCACCGGCTATCCGGGCATGAAGATACTGCAATTTGCCTTCGACGGCGGCGAGGATAGCCAGGATCTGCCGCAGAACTACGAGAGCAGCAACTGCATCGTCTATACCGGCACCCACGATAACAACACCACCCGCGGCTGGTGGGCATCTGCCACGCCCAGCGTGAAGGCGTTTGCCCGCAAAAAGCTGGGCATGGCTGAAAACGACGATGACATCGTGCCCGCGCTGATGCGCTTTGGCTGGGAAAGCATTGCCGACACCGCCATCATTCCCATGCAGGATCTGCTGGAGCTGGATGGCTCGGCTCGCATGAACTTTCCCGGCACCGTGGGCGGCAACTGGCTGTGGCGCATGCTGCCCACCGATACCGCTCCCATCGCCCGCCGCATCCGCGTGCTCAACCGCCGCTACAATCGCGGTGTGCGCCCGGAGCTTTCCGCAGATGAGATCATCTCCTGCGCCGAGGCCATCATCAAGGAGCGCTACCATGCAGAGCTTGACCATGCCGGCGCCGTGGAGCTGCACGAAGGCGTGTCCTCCGCCGTGATGCTCGCCATCGCACCCATGTGGGCGGACGACCATGCCTGCCGCATGGAAAAGCGCCGTGCGCTGTATCTCTCCGCCGAATATCTGGTGGGCAGGCTGGTATACAGCAACCTGTTCTCGCTGGGTCTGCTGGAGGATGTGAAGGCAGCGCTGCACGAGCGTGGCGTGGAGCTTGCCGATCTTGAGGATATTGAGGACGCCGCGCTGGGCAACGGCGGTCTGGGCCGCCTCGCCGCCTGCTTCCTTGATAGCGCAGCCACCCACAGTGTGCCGCTGGACGGCTATGGTCTGCGCTACAAGTACGGTCTGTTCAAGCAGGAATTTGTGGATGGAAAGCAGCATGAGCTGCCCGACGACTGGACGCGCTATGGCGATCCGTGGAGCATCCGCCGCGATGCATTGAGCGTGATCGTTCCCATGAAGGGGCTTGATGTGCGCGCCGTGCCCTATGATATGCCGGTAATCGGCTTCGGCGGCAAAAACTTTGGCACGCTGAGGCTCTGGCAGTGCGAGAGCACCAACGAATTTGACTTCGACCTCTTCAATGCGCAGGACTACGCAGCCGCCGCCCGGGACAAGAACACCGCCGAGGACATCACCAAGCTGCTCTACCCCAACGATACCCTCCGTGCAGGCAAGCTGATGCGCGTGCGCCAGCAGTATGTGCTTTGCAGCGCCTCCCTTCAGGACATGCTGCGCAGCTATCGCGCCGTGCATGGCAGCGATTACAGCGCCTTTGCCGCGCTGCACTCCATCCAGCTCAACGATACCCATCCCACGATGGCGATCCCCGAGCTGATCCGCCTGCTGATGGCCGACGGCATGGATTTCACCGCCGCCTTTGCCATTGCGCAGAAGAGCTTCAACTATACCAACCACACCGTCATGCGTGAGGCGCTGGAATGCTGGGACATCTCCCTGCTGAGCGAGGTTTCGCCGGAGCTGGTATCCGTCATTCGCAGGATTGACCAGCGGCTCGCCCGGGAGCTGAAGCGCAGGAAAATCGAGGATGCCGCCGAAATGCGCATCATACAGAACCGGCAGGTTCACATGGCCAACCTCGCCGTGTATGCCTCCAGCCATGTAAACGGCGTGGCAGCCATCCATTCGCAGATCCTCAAGGACGATGTGTTCCGCGAGTGGTATGCCATCTATCCAGAGCGCTTCCAGAACAAAACCAACGGCATCACCCAGCGCCGCTGGCTGGGTCTGTGCAATCCCGAGCTGTGCAGGCTGCTGGATGATACCATCGGCGAGGGCTATCTCACCGACCTGTTCAGGCTGGAGGCGCTCAGGGACAGGATTGATGATGATCTTGCCCAGCGCTTCATTGCCGTCAAGCAGGAGAAGAAGCGGCAGCTGGCTGAGCTTATCCGCCGCCGCGAGGGCGTGGATATTCCCGAGAGCTTCGTATTCTCCGTACAGGTCAAGCGCCTGCATGAATACAAGCGGCAGTTGCTCAACGCGCTGTCCATCTGGGATATCTATCAGTCCCTCAAGGACGGCAGCCTGACCGACTTCCCCGCCACCGCCTTCATCTTCGGCGCGAAGTCCGCGCCCGGCTATGCCCGTGCGAAGGCAGTGATCTGCTTCATCAACCGCATCGCCGCCATCATCAACAGCGATCCTGCCGTGCAGGGCAAGCTGCGCGTGGTATTTGTGCAAAACTACAACTGCTCCTATGCCGAGCACATCATTCCCGCCGCAGATATCTCCGAGCAGATTTCCCCCGCAGGCACCGAGGCAAGCGGCACCGGCAACATGAAGTTTATGCTCAACGGCGCAGTCACCCTCGGCACCCGCGACGGCGCAAACATCGAAATTTTCGAGCAGGCTGGCGAGGAAAACAACTTTCCCTTCGGCGCCACCGTGGAGGAAATCAACGCCATCCGTGCGGATTACGATCCCAAGGCGATCTACGAAACCGACGCACGCATCCGCCGCGCCGTGGACGCGCTTTCCGATCCTGCCATCACTGGCGAGGAGGAGCCTGATCCCCAGCGCGAGGGTGATATTGCCGAGCTGAAGACCGCGCTGCTCGAGGGCAAGAGCTGGCACCAGCCCGACCATTACTTCCTGCTGCACGACTTTGCCTCCTATCAGCAGACCCGCCTGAAGGCGATCCGTGCCACGAAGGATAAGGCTGCCTTTGCCAAGCTCTGCCTGCACAACATTGCCGGCGCAGGCAAGTTCTCCTCCGACAGAACCATTCAGGAATATGCGAAGGATATCTGGATGATCTGACGCCCTTGTATTTGAGTCCGACAAGCCAAGCAAGAATCCCCTCGGCTTTCTTTTGCCGAGGGGATTCAAAGCATTGACAAAGTCAATGCTTTGCAGAGG
>CAYWLE010000057.1:0-10168 GCA_964458825.1 uncultured Oscillospiraceae bacterium
CTCGCGACAACAGTTGTTATTCTAGCACTAAAGCCATCTTTTGTCAACCCATTTTTTCACTTTTTTTGAAATAATTTTTTTCGAGCCTGAATAGGATGTTCAGGAGGTGTTCCCATGCGAAAATGCTTACATATATTAGCGCTGATTTTGCTCATGCTGCTTCTGCTGCTTTGCCTGCATCTTTCCAACCGCTTGCCCGCCGATCGCCAGCCGCTGGTTGAAAAAAAGTATTCTGCATGGAGCGGTGTGCTGCGAGGCTGGGTATGCAGCCGATGGAGCTGCGAGGGCAGCTTTACCCGCTGGCTCAATAGCTGCGCCGCCGATTTCGAGCGCAGCCACAGCGGCGTCTACCTTGAATTTACCCCCGTGAATGAGCAGGCGCTACTTGAGCTAAGCGCCACCGACGCCTCTATGCGTGCGCCGGAGCTGATCCTCTTCTCTCCCGGCATGCTGCAAGAACCCTCTATTCTGCAAGCCATTGCCCCAGCCGCTGCGCTCAAGCCCGGGCTTTCCGTCGCGACCGCCTGCCCGGTTGCGATGGGCGGCTATGCCGTGGTTCGAAACACCGCCCTCGAAGCCGCGGCTCCCGCGCTGCTGCCCGACGATGCCGGACGCTGCTTCAGCCTCGCAGCTATCTGCTTTCCCAACACCGAAGCCGCCGGTGAGGCGCCCGTACCCGAGCTAACCATCGATATCGGTCTGCCCGCCGCCGCCATCCAGCAGAGCCAAGCCAGCCTTGACGCCTTCACGTCCGGCGAGCTTTCTGCCCTCCTGCTTAGCCAGAAGGAGCTATCCAGACTCATTGCCCTGCGCGACAGCGGTGGCGGTCCTGACTGGAGCCTCACGACCCCCGCCACTCACACCCTTGCCGACCAGCTGCTGCTTGCGGGCGTTGTTCAGCACAGCGATGCTGCGGCTGCCGCACGAGCCAGCCTCGCCGCTGAATTTATCCAGCATCTGCTTGCCGACGAGAGCCAGCGCAAGCTATCCAGCATTGGAGCCTTTCCCGTCACCGTCTCCATTGCTTATTCGGATCTTTCACCCTTTGCCGCCATAGAACAGTCTCTTAACACAGTACGCCTTGCTGCGCCGGACTATTTTTCCGAATATCCACCCCGGCATGCCGATACTATTGTTCGTGATTTTCAGGAGGGCAGGAACACGTTGGGCGATGCCCTGCGGGCAGCCTTAACCGAATCAGCCAATAATGAGCCTATATATAATAGGTAAATATTCGGACACAAACATCTCTAAAAAGTCAAAAATAAATCCGCCTCCGAACTTTCACCCCTTGAAGCACTGCTGCAAACATGCTATAATTCTAGAGTGAATCCAAGCAATATGTATGCTTTTTTTACAAAGGCAAAGGGAGGCGAAGCCCATGAAGCTACCCATCACCAAGGATCAGCATACGAAGATCATGCCACAGATACTGGTCGTCACCTTCACGCTGCTGCTTGCCGCGCTGCTGTATGATTTTAAGACGGTGTGGGCATTTGTAGAAACCATACTCTCCTTAGCAACGCCCTTCTTTGCCGGCTTTGCCATTGCCTTTCTGCTCGGCCCGCCGCAGCGCCGCATAGAGAGCCTTCTGAACAGGCGTGTCTTCATACGCAAGCCTCGGCATAAGGCGGCGCGACTGATATCATCGCTGCTGGCAGTGCTTCTGCTGCTGGCGATCATCGCCGTATTTCTGCTTATCATGCTGCCGCAGCTCATACGCTCGATCGAATCCGTGGTCGCCATCATCACCAGCTTCCTCAGAACCAACACAGCCACAACCAATTCGTGGCTGAATGACCTGCTGGTCAAGCTGGATTTCCTCAGCGTCAGTGGCGATGAGCTGGTTGTGGCTTGGGATAATATCGTCTCCCGCATACTGGAAAACCTGAACCTGCTACTGGATAATATCTTTATCATCTCCTCCGGCATCGTCAATTTCCTCTATAACGGGCTCGTTGCCATCATCACCGCCTTCTATATCCTGATGGATAAGGATCGGCTCTCTGCCCGCTTCAAGAAGGTTGGCTATAGCCTCATGAAGCGATCCACCATAGAGGAGCTTATCCTCTGGACCCGCCGCGCAAACCGCATCTTCTCCGGCTTCATCACCGGCAAGATCATCGATTCTGCCATCATCGGCATCATCTGCTATGTGGGCATGCTCATATTCAAGATGCAATATGCGCTGCTCATCAGCTGCGTGATCGGCGTGACCAATATCATTCCCTTCTTCGGACCATTCATCGGCTGGATACCCTGCACGCTGATCCTGCTGATCGTCGATCCCATGAGCGCCCTCTGGTTCTCCATCTTCATTCTGGTTCTTCAGCAGCTGGATGGAAACGTCATCGGCCCCCATATCCTCGGCGATTATGTGGGTGTGTCCGCGCTGTCCATCATGGTTGCCATCGTCATCGGCGGCGGGCTCTTTGGCTTCACCGGCATGCTGGTCAGCGTGCCCGTATATGCGCTGGGCCACGCCTTCATAAAGACGCTGCTTACCCTGCGGCTTGAGAAAAAGGGGCTGCCCACCGATACCGACGATTATCTCGACGCCCCTGAGTGCCTGAAGGACATTTCATCCAACGAGCCTACCGGCTCCTTTGCCGACGATACCCCCACGGAGGACGACGATGCCGCAGCCAGCTGAGCTTCATAGCCAAACCAACCTGCCGCCCCTGCCCGCAGCCTTTTGCGCCGGAATCGAAGCCATGCTGGGCAGTCAGGCTCCTGCCTTCTTTGCCGCCCTTGAGGACGCGCCCAGCCTTGCCCTGCGCGTAAATCCCCTGCGGAAGCCTGCCCTCGATGCAGCGCGTCCCTTCATTGCCGATCCCGTGCCATGGGCAGAAAACGGCTTCTACCTGCGCCCGAATACCCGTCCCGGCGCGGGCATTGCCCATACCGCCGGCGCATTTTACATGCAGGAGGCAAGCGCCATGGTGAGCGCCGCCGTGCTCGATCCGCAGCCCGGCGAATATATACTCGATCTCTGCGCCGCTCCCGGCGGGAAAACCACCCAGATCGCCGCCGCCCTGCATGGCGAGGGTCTGCTGGTTTCCAACGAACCAGAGCCAGCCCGGGCAAGGGTGCTCGCCGCCAACCTCGAGCGCTTCGGCGCAGCCAACGCCATCGCCGTAAACGCCTATCCCGATGCCCTCGCAGCCAAATGGCCGCTCTTCTTCGACGCCGTGCTCTGCGATGCACCCTGCTCCGGCGAGGGCATGTTCCGCCGCGAACCAGCCGCCCGGCTAGAATGGCAGCCAGCCTCTCCGGCAGGCTGCGCTAAGCGGCAGGCGGAGATACTCGATCGCGCCGCCGAGCTTCTGCGTCCCGGCGGTCGCCTCGTATACTCCACCTGCACCTTCAACCGTGCAGAAAATGAAGAAACCATCCTAGCCTTCCTTTCCCGCCACCCGGATTTTGCCCCGGAGGACTTCTCCCTCCCCGGCATAGGCTCCTCGGAAAACGGCTGCATCCGCATCTGGCCGCAACGCGTTCGCGGCGACGGTCATTTTGCCGCCCGACTCCGCAAATCCGGCAGCGCCCAGCGCCCCACGATCAGCTTCAAGAATGATAAGGCAAGCCTTGCCCTGCTCAGCCAGCTTGAGGCTGAGGTTTGCACCCTGCCTGAAAGCCTTTCTTGCAGGCTGCTTCTCTCGGGCGACTACCTCTATTCCCTTCCCGCAGCCTGCCCGGATACCCGCGGCCTGCATCTCAGCCGCTCCGGCGTGTGCCTGCTGCGTGCGGGCAGAAATTATGTGGAGCCTCAGCATGCACTCGCCATGGCGATCGACCCTGCCCTCGCCCATCGCCGCGCCGAGCTGGATGATGCTTCCGCCGTACGCTACCTATCCGGCGAGGCACTGCCCTTCGATGGCGAAAAGGGCTGGACACTGGTTTGCTGGCATGGTCTTGCCCTCGGCTGGGGCAAGGCTTCCTCTGGTCAGCTGAAAAACCACCTACCCAAGGGTCTGCGCCGACGGGTAGCCATCGAAGCCGTGCAGGCAGACGATGAATAAAAATACAAAAGCGGCGGACGGCTCCACGAAGGAGCCGTCCACCGCTTATTCTTTTGCTGCTTTATCCTTGGTTTGCCTCGATGAACTCCTCCAGACACATGCCCGCCTTCTTCATTTTCGCGGCAGCCTCCTCACCCACATAGCGATAGTGCCAAGGCTCGTAAGCGATGCCGGTCTTTTCCACCTTGTTTGCCGGATAGCGCTGCACAAAGCCATACTTGTGGGCATTTTCCATCAGCCACTTATATTGCGGCGTGCTTTCAAAGCCATCGGCGGTTTCCACCGTCACATCGAACGCCAAGCCAGTCTGATGCTCGCTCGCGCCCGGCTCCTGCGCATAGCCCTCCTCGCTCTCGGCATAGATCTCTGCCTGCCGCTGGTAGTTCCTGTAGCCGCTGGTGACGATATAGCCGTTCATATTTGCATCCTCTGCGGCGGCAAACATGCGCTCCATCGCCTCATAGCATTCTCTGGTCAGGTATATCTCGCTGCTTGCCAGCCGGAAGGAATGGCGCATCTGATACAGGTTCACCAGCTCCGGCGGCTCATAATCCGCAGCCAGCCGGTTTTCGCTGTTCACCAGCAGTATATCGCCATAAAAGCGCGTGGATTCCACGCCGAAATGCCAGCCCAAGCCAAACATGCCGCCCATCAGCAGCAGGCACAGGCACGCCATTGCGCAAAGCTGTGCCGCTGAAGGGCCGCGGCGCTTCCTTTTGCCCTGCCGATAGGCTCTGGTTTCGTATTTCCCGGCGCGCATATCCTCTTGCGCCGCGCCTCTTCTGTTTCTCTCCATGCGGAAAACCTCCCCAATTTCTGCTTCCATGATAAGGCACGGTTGCGCATCTGTCAATCGACAAAACTATGGCGGCAAAGAAGGGATCCCCGTCGCCAGCATCGGCAACGGGGATCCCTCTATATGCATGCTTCATTCAATTCAATCAGACCGCACCCTGCGCGAGCATGGCGTCGGCAACCTTCATAAAGCCTGCCACGTTGGCTGCCTTTTCGAAGTTATTGCCAAAGCCATATTCCTTGGCGGCGTTCTGTACGTTATGGCAGATACCAACCATGATATCCTTGAGCTTGGAGTCTACCTCCTCGAAGGACCAGGAATAGCGCATGGAATTCTGGCTCATCTCCAGTGCGGAGGTTGCCACGCCGCCGGCATTGGCTGCCTTGGCGGGACCGAAGAACATGCCAGCCTCAACAAATGCCTCGATGGCGTCCATGGTGGAGGGCATGTTGGCGCCCTCGGACACGCAATAGCAGCCGTTGGCGATCAGCGCCTTGGCGCTGTCGAGGTTGATTTCATTCTGGGTGGCACAGGGCAGTGCGATATCGCACTTGATCGTCCAAATGCCGGAGCAGCCCTCGGTGTAGGTCGCATTGGGATGGTCTGCCACGTATTCCTTGATCCTGCCGCGACGAACCTCCTTGATGAGCTTCACTGCATCGAGATCGATACCATCGGGATCATAGACATAGCCGTTGGAATCGGACATTGCGACAACCTTTGCACCCAGCGTGGTAGCCTTTTCGCAGGCATAGATGGCGACGTTGCCGCTGCCGGAGACGACCACGGTCTGACCCTTGAAGGACTTGCCGCCAGCATTGAGCATTTCCTCGGTGAAGTAGCACAGACCATAGCCGGTCGCCTGCGTGCGGGCGAGGGAGCCGCCATAGGTAAGACCCTTGCCGGTGAGCACGCCGCAATACTGGCCGGTGAGCCTCTTATACTGGCCATAGAGGTAGCCGATTTCGCGGGCGCCAACGCCGATATCGCCGGCGGGCACATCGCAATCCGGGCCAATGTGGCGGTAGAGCTCATTCATGAAGGACTGGCAGAAGCGCATGACCTCATTATCGCTCTTGCCCTTGGGATCGAAATCGGAGCCGCCCTTGCCGCCGCCGATGGGCAGGCCGGTGAGGGAGTTCTTCAGGGTCTGCTCGAAGGCGAGGAACTTAACGGTATCCTCGGTAACGGAGGGATGCAGGCGCAGACCGCCCTTATAGGGACCGATGGCGCTGTTGCTCTGCACGCGATAGCCGCGGTTGACCTGAACCTTGCCCTGATCATCCACCCAAGACACGCGGAACTTGATCACGCGCTCAGGCTCCACAAACATTTCCATGACGCCCTTTTCCACATATTCGGGATGTGCCTCAACCACTGGCTCCACAGATTCCAGCACCGAGCGCACGGTAATCAGAAACTGCTTATCTCCAGCGTTTCTCTTTTCCACGGTCTCCATCAGCTTCTGCAAATATTCGTTTTTGATGCTCATATTCGATCCTCCTGTCCGCCTTGATATATAGCTGAAATTTCTATATCAGTATACTCCGATTTTCGGGGATTGTCTATATCTGGCTGTGTTATTATTTTGCGCAGCATCCACCACAAATATTGCAGCTTTCACTATTCGATAACAGATTTTCGCGTATCTTTGCACATTTTGAATCCTATTCCTGCAAAAGCACCGCCTCCACGACGTCCAATTTCTTCAGAAAAACTTTCGGTCGAGACTTGCATTGCAGGCGGAATGAGGGTATAATCGACCCATGTATTGCAAAATCAGCTATGCTGATAATACAAAATACGGAGGATCGCTGCTTTATGAATAAAATCTATATTCCCTCTGGCTATCGCACGCCGCTGCCGGTATACGATATGCAGGTTGCCATCGAATTTATCAAGCATAATTTCCAGCAGGAGCTGAGCCATGCGCTGAACCTGCGCCGGGTATCCGCGCCGCTGTTTGTAAAGGAATCCTCCGGTCTGAACGACAACCTCAACGGCTATGAGCGCCCGGTTTCCTTCGATGTGCCTGCCGTGGGCGAGGAGGGACAGGTGGTTCATTCGCTTGCCAAATGGAAGCGCTTTGCCCTTCAGAGCTATGGCTTCCGCGTGGGCAAGGGGCTATATACCGATATGAACGCCATACGGCGGGATGAGGCGCTGGACAATATCCACTCCGTATATGTGGATCAGTGGGACTGGGAAAAGGTGATCCGCCGGGAGGATCGCACGCTGGATTACCTCAAGAGCGTGGCTGGCGAGATCGTGCAGTGCATATGCGACGTATCCGACCGCCTGCGCAGGGAATTTTCCCACATCCATGTGAAGCTGGATCGAAATATGACAGCCATCACCACGCAGGAGCTGGAGGACATGTTCCCGGATATCCCCGGCGGCAGCCAGAGGGAGAGCGCCTATCTGGAGAAGCACAAGACTGTGCTTCTGATGCAGATCGGCGGCAAGCTGCGCTCCGGCAAGCCCCACGATGGCCGCGCGCCGGACTATGACGATTGGGCGCTCAACGGCGATATCCTCTTCTGGAACGACGTGCTGGGCCGCTCGTTTGAGATATCCTCCATGGGCGTGCGCGTGGATGCGCAGTCGCTGGATCGCCAGCTGAAGCTCTCCGGCTGCGATGACCGGCGGAACCTGCCCTTCCACAGGATGCTGCTCAATGATGAGCTGCCGCTGACCATCGGCGGCGGTATCGGTCAGAGCCGCCTGTGCATGCTGATGATCGGCTGCGCACACATCGGCGAGGTGCAGTCCTCCATCTGGGATAATGAAACCCTGCGTGCCTGCCGTGAAGCGGGCGTCATGCTGCTCTGATTTGCCAAGCAGACGAACCAAGCAGCCTCATATACAAAGGAACCAGCCCCCAACGCCATTTGCCTTGGCTGTCGGGGGCTGGCTTCATTTTTGCTTGCTTGGGCTTATATTATGTGCAGGTCGTGGTCAAGCTGGTTGAGAGTTTCGCAGCCATCCTCGGTGACGCAAACCAGATCCTCTATCCGCACGCCGAAGCTGCCGGGGAGATAGATGCCCGGCTCCACGGAAAAGCACATGCCCGGACGGGCGATGATCTGGCTGGTTGCGGAATTATCAGGGTGCTCATGAACCTCCAAGCCGATGCCGTGGCCGGTGCGGTGGATGAAATACTTGCCAAGCCCCGCATCCTCTATGACGGAGCGGGCAGCTCGGTCGAACGCACACATGGGCAGACCGGGCTTTACTGCGGCGCGACCTGCCTCGTTGGCGCGGCGGCACACATCATACACCCGCTGCTGCTCCTGCGTGGCGCTGCCGAGGAATACGGTGCGGGTCATATCGCTGCAATAGCGCTGGTGGAGTAGCCCCACATCCAGAATGACGGAATCGCCCTGCTTCAGGCGGGTATCATCGTTATCGTGGTGAGGTTCCGCGCAGTTTGCGCCAAAGCAGGTGATGGGTGCAAAGCTGGCTCCATCGCCGCCCACAGCCTTGGCATTCTTCAGGTAGGTATCCTGCAATTCCAGCTCGGTCATGCCCTCGCGGAGCATGCCCATGGTGCGCTGGATCGCCGCGTCATTCATGCGGGAGGCACGGCGCATCAGCTCGATCTCCTCCGCATCCTTGCACATGCGAGCCTCGTCCACGGGCGCCGAGCCGAGCACCGGCGCAGCAAAGGGAGCCGCCTGCATCAGGCGTATGGTAAACTGGCTGGGCCAAAGCTTATCTATGCCGATGCTACCCTTATGCAGCTTCCCAGCCAGCATGGGGATGGGATCCTCGGTATCATCAAACTCCACCAGCGGCAGATCTGCGCCGGAGAGGGCAAAGAGACGGTTGGCAAAGAGGCAAGCCTCCCCCTCGGCATTCAGATACAGCGCCAGCATGCGCTCGCCGGGATTGACCCACCTGCCGGTGAGGTAATAGACCGATGGCGTGGCTGTAACAAGTATCTGATCCAAGCCATGCTGCTTCATATTTTCGATCACGCGGGAAATACGGGACTGATTCATGCTTTTCTCCTTTATATATGCTCTGCTTGGTATGCTTCAGCCTTGGCTGTCTGCCTCATCCTCGAAGCGCTCCAGCGATACGCCGCCCTCCCGCAGCATCTGCACGGAAAAATCATCCGGGTAGCCATGCCGATAGACCACGCGGCTGATGCCGGAATTTACGATCATCTTTGCACAGATCACGCAGGGCTGGTGGGTGCAGTAGAGCGTGGCTCCATCGATGGAGGAGCCAAGCTTGGCTGCCTGAATAATGGCGTTCTGCTCCGCATGGATGGCATAGCAGGTTTCATGCTTGGTGCCGGAGGCGATGCCCATCTTCTTGCGCAGACATTCGCCCCGCTCCATGCAGGTCTTGATCCCCGCAGGCGCGCCGTTGTAGCCCGTGGTCACAATCCGCTTGTTCTTCACAATCACCGCGCCAATCTTGCGATCCTGCTGATAACAGCTCGCCCAGGAGGAAATCACCTCCGCCAGCTCCATAAAGCGCGCATCCCATTTGTCCATGCACCTCAGGCCTCCCCTCGCATCATTTTTTATTACATTATAGCGTATTTTAGAATATTTGTCCTGAAAATTCAAAACTTAACATTTATTTTGGTGCTCAGGGTATTGCTTTTTCCATAAAAAGTGGTTAAACTATCATCTGTAAGGGTTAGCACTCGGAAATTAAGAGTGCTAACAAGCCCACAACAACACAGGAGGTACGCAATTATGACTATGAAACCCCTTGGTGACCGCGTCGTCATCAAAAATATGGAAGCTGAAGAAACCACGAAGGGCGGCATCATCCTGACCGCAGCCGCAAAGGAAAAGCCGCTGATGGCGGAAGTGATCGCAGTTGGCCCCGGCGGCGTGGTGGACGGCAAGGAAATCGCCATGCAGGTGAAGCCCGGCGAAAAGGTGATCTATTCCAAGTATGCAGGCACGGAAGTGAAGCTGGACGGCGTGGAATACATCATCGTGAAGCAGTCCGACATTCTGGCAGTTGTAGAATAAAATTGGCAGATGGGGATTGCATCCCCCTCCGCTGCCACCCCCTCAAAATTTCGCCGCGCCCCAAGGCGCCCAGCGTAATTTTGCAGGGAGGCGATTTTGCAAGGCAAAATCAGCACCCGTGTGCGGCGTACACGCCGCCGCCCACGATTTATATGGGGTGACGGTTTCCGCCGCCCGAAAGCAAATATTATCTGGAGGAAATTATCATGGCAAAGCAGATTAAATATGGCGAAGAAGCCCGCCGCGCTCTGGAAGCCGGCATCAACACCCTGGCAGATACCGTTAAAATCACTCTGGGCCCCAAGGGCCGCAATGTTGTGCTGGACAAGAAGTTCGGCGCTCCGCTGATC
>CAYWLE010000058.1:0-10020 GCA_964458825.1 uncultured Oscillospiraceae bacterium
GTCCAGCACGATCATCTTGAGGTTTTCAAGGGAGAGGGTGCCGCGGCGCATGTGATCCATCACGCGGCCGGGCGTGCCGATCACGAGGTTGCACTTCTTCAGCCTCGCAATCTGGCGATCCATCGGCGCGCCGCCATAGACGTCCGCCACCCATACGCCGGTCATGAAGCGAGTGAGCTTCTTGATCTCCTCGCAGCCCTGCTGGGCAAGCTCGCGGGTGGGGCAGAGGATGAGTACCTGCACGGTGGTTTCGGCTTCGCTGCGGTCGATCTTCTCGATGGCGGGAATGGCGAAGGCCAGGGTCTTGCCGGTGCCGGTCTGGGATTTGCCGATGACATCCCTTCCCTCGCGGATGCGGGGAATGGCTTCGGCTTGGATATCCGTGGCAGCCTCAAAGCCCAGCTCATCCACGGCGCGCTGCATCTCCGGCAGCAGGTTCAGCTGGGAAAAGAGCAGCCGACCATCGGGGCTGGCTGGCGCGGCTGCATCGGTCAAGCTCTGTGCGGCAGTCGCGGTTTCGGCAGCCTCGGGCAGAATCGCCTCGGCAAGCTGCGGGGCGTTGGTTTCGAAATTCGTTTCACTCATGAAATTTGATTCTCTCTATTCTTCCTTATTCATATTCAGCTTATCATAGCGCAGGGGACGCGGCGCATGCTATCGGTTGGGGGTTAAGCTCTGGTGATGTTTGTGCGCAGGACGGGCATTTTGCATTGTGCTATTGACAAGAGCAGGGCGGCTGTGTATGATTGTAAATAGAACGGAATGGACGTGTAAATAAAATATTTCAAACGTTGAAGGAGGGGGAAGAAAATGAAGCGCATAAGGATCATCGTGCTGCTGGCGCTTGCTTGCCTGATGTGCCAGTATGCCTGCGCGGAAGAGGATATGCATTTGTTGGAGAGCTATATTGAATGCAGTTTAGTGGAGTATTTTGGAGAGACTGGCAGTGGACGCCCGTTGGTAGATATTCAGGCGGCTACAACTAAAGATGGCGTGGCAATCGGCGAAACTCTCTATGCTTGGAAAAACACTCGCTATCCAAATAGCAATTACAGCGATGTGCTGAAATCGATTGCGAACGACCATTTTGGCGGCGAGCTGGATGGAATTTACATAAACGATTTATCTGGGGAGATTCGAGAGAGTGAGCTTTATGGCTGGGGCACGAACGGCAGGGATGCAGAAACCTGTGATGAGCTTTATCTTCTTAGGCTAAGTCAACCCAATGGAGGCAGCTACTGGATGGATGTGCTGGTTGCTCTCCGTTGGTGGCAATATGGCTATGAGTTTTCCGATTGCATGGTCTATGCCAATGCCCCCAGAGTGACGGCGTTTGACATTGAACTGGAAAACGAGATGAAGAATAATAATAGCTACTACGATGACGAGTATTACGATGATGAATACTACGAGGACGGCGATTATTGCGATTTCGGCATCTACATGGGTGAGATGTATGTGGTCAACTGCGAGAGCTGGATTTCGCTGCGCGAGGAGATGAGCACATCCTCCCGAAGGCTTGCCAAGGTGCCCTATGGGGCGAAGGTGAGCAACATTTATTACTGGACGGATGAATTTGCCTTCTGCACCTACAACGGCATGGATGGCTTTGTTCTCACCGAGTACCTGAGCTTTACAAAGCCCCAGCCAAAGAACCAATACAGCCTGCAAACCTCCTATGGCGGCACGCAGACCATGCGCGGTCTTGACGGCAGGCGGCTGGCGATCAACGATGGCAGGTTTGAGCTGGTTTATTATAAGGCAAGCAGCCGGCTGAAGGATAGCGCCCGAACCTATCCTGTGGATAACCTCTTTGACGGCAATTACGATAATGCATGGTCGGATGGCGTAGATGGCGAGGGCATCGGGGAGAAGATTTGGGCGACGTGGGATGTAGATAGCGGCGCCTATGAGGTGCAGGGAATTGCCATCAGAAACGGCTACCAGAAAACCGAGAAGATATACACGAAGAACAGCCGTCCATCCTATATCCAGATCAATATCAATGGCAGCTATTTTGAGGCAAGACTGCTGGATTACCGCGAGGGATGGCAGTGCGTGCTGTTTGAGGAGCCTGTGGTATTCTACGGCAGGGTGAATATGGAGATAACCATAGAGGATGTATTCGCCGGCAGGATATATGAGGATACCTGCATCACGGAGCTTGATCTGCTGGTGGATAAGCTCTAAGGCAAGCTTAGTAGCTGAATGGAGCAAAATGGCGTCCGGCATGACGAAAAGAGGGTCGTGCCGGATGTTTTTTTAATGATTCGACCGCCTTTTTCGGTTGAAAGAGCCTTTTTAATGTGCTATGATAGACAAAAAAGCAGGGGCAGGTGAGGCAGGCATGGGTGAGAAGCAGCGCAGGCGGCTGATGGAGATCATACCGATATTGGTGATCGGCGCGGTGCTGCTGAGCTTTGTGCTTGCCTGCGCGGTTTATGCCGGGAAGTGCGATCGGGAGCTGGGCAGGCTGGAAGACGGCTGGTCGCTGTCGGGTCGGCAGGTGAGCCAGCTGCCCATGCGGGAGGCGAAGGTTGCGGGGGAGGATACCCTGATGCAGCTGACGCTTGGCGAGGATTTCCATGAAATGCAGGCGCTGTGCTTCTATACGGTGTATGCGGATGTGGAGGTTCGGCTGGATGGGCGGGAGATATACCGCCATGAGAAGCCTGCGGCAGAGCATGTGACCCGCGCCGCGCCCAGCATATGGAATGTGGTCGCCCTGCCGGGGGACTGTGCCGGCGCGATGCTTGAGATAGAGCTATCCACACCCTACCAGAACTATGCAAATGTGATTCCCGAGGTGCGCTACGGCAGCCTGAAGCAGGTGGAGGAATATGTGCAGTCGGAAACCACGCCGCGCTTCGTGGCGGCGCTGGCGATCTTGTTTGTGGGGCTGATTTTCTCCATTGTGGCGGCGAACCTGCGCTTTTATGTGGATGGCAATACGGGTCTATATTCGCTGAGTCTGTTCTTTGTGATACTGGCAACCTTCCTTGCCAGCCAGCAAACCAGCATACTTACAAAGCTCTATGGCAATTCATCCTTTATATTTATACAGCATGCGTCGCTGATGCTATGCCCGGTGATGTATACGCGCTATCTGGCACGGATCAATAAGGGCTATGTCAGGAAGATTGCCATCGGGCTGAACTTTGCCAGTCTGTTTAACTTCGTGCTGATCGTGGCATTGCAGCTGCTGAAGCTGCGGGATATGCCGGAGATGATGAGCAGCACACGCAACCTCATCGCCATACTGATCATATGGGTGTTCCTGCTGGAGATACGCCAGCGGCGGCGGGTGTATGTGTGCATGCTGGCTGCGCTGCTGATCTATACCATGTATCACTATTTCTTTACCGGCAGACTAACATGGCTCCTGTATGTGGGCATATTCATCTATATTTACATCCTTGTGCATCGCATCATATTCACCGTTGTGCGCGCGCAGGCAAAGGAGATACGCCTGAAGGCAGAGCTGGAGGTTTCCCGCAGCGAGATTGCCGCTATACAGATCACCAGCCACTTCTTCTATCACACGCTGGATTCCATACGGGCGCTGATCCGCATCGACGCGGACAAGGCATACAAGATGACCGGTGATTTTGCCAAGTACCTGCGCCACCGGGTGGATGGCGTGGAGCGGATGGAGGAAACCATCTCCTTTGCAAGGGAGCTGCGCTCCATACGCGCCTATACCGATATCAAGCAGGCGCAGCTGGGCGAACGCTTCCACATGATATTCGATGTGGAAACGGAGGACTTTGAGATACTGCCGCTGACCGTGCAGCCGCTGATTGAGAATGCGGTGATCCATGCCGTGCAGCGCAGGCGGGAGGGCGGCGAGGTGAAGCTGGTTTGCCGGGAGCACGCCGATGGCTACCACATACAGGTGATCGACAACGGTCCCGGCCCCAACGCCAAGAGCGAGGTGGTGGACGAGCAGAAGAAATCCACCGCCATTCAGAATGTGAATACGAGGCTTGAGTTCTATGGCATCGCGCCGCTGGTCTTTGAAAATAACGAGCTGGGCGGCATGACAGTGAGCTTGAACACGCCCAAGAACATCAAAAGAAAGGGCAAGAGCGAATGAAGGTAATACTGGTTGATGATGAACCGCTCTCTCTGGAGCTGTTTAAGCTGGAATGCAGCAACATGCCGGGCTTTGAGGTGGCCGGGTTCTTTGATAACTCCATAGAGGCGCTGGAATATGCAAAGAAGCATCCGGTGGATTTTGCACTGCTGGACATCGACATGCCGGAAATGACGGGCATCGAGCTTGCGCGGCAGCTGCGCTTGTGCAGACCGGAGATGATTATTATCTTCGTGACGGCGCACCCGGAGTACTCCGCCGACGCCATCCATGCCAAGGCGGACTTCGTGGTGTTCAAGCCCTACGAGCGGGAGGACATTATCGACGCACTGGAGCGTGCAAGGCTGCTGAGCGAGCGGCAGAAGAAGCGCGTGCGCTTCCGCACCTTCGGTCACTTCGATATGTTCGTGGGCGGCAGGCTGGTGAACTTCAAGTCCGCCAAGGCAAAGGAGCTGCTGGCGCTGTGCGTGAGCCGCATGGGCGGCGAGGTGACGATATACGAAATGGTGGATGTGCTCTGGGCAAATTCCGGCGATCAGGGGCTGGGCTACCGAACCACCATCAAGGCCCTGAGCGATACCCTAAAGGAGGTTGGCGCAGAGAGCATCCTCCGGCGCAAGCGGAGCGTGCTTGCCCTGAACATTGAGGAATTTGATTGCGACCTGCTGGACTTCAAGGCGGGCAAAACCGCCGCCATTGGAGCCTACCACGGCGAATTTATGCAGCAGTATGCTTGGGCGCAGCCAATGGCGGATGAGCTGGCGGTGGAAAAGGCGCAGTCACAAAAGGGCTGAGATAATAGAAAAGCTTAGGCAAAAATAACGAGCGTGACGGGAAGAGCCTCCCGCCGCGCTCGCTTTGTATTGGTTATGCTTTTGGGTTGGTTGTGCTTTATATATGGCTATAATATGCGCTTGCCCCATGAGAAGCGCTCCTGCCAGCCCTTATCGAGAAGGCTGACCATCACCCGGCCCTCGCTTGCCGAGGCATGGAGAAAGCGTCCCATGCCGAGGTAGAAGCCCACATGGTCGCAGAGGTCGCGGTCGGATACGGTATCGAAGAAGATCAGATCGCCCCGCCGCAGCAGCAGGGGAGAGGATATGGTTTGGTAGGTTTCGTCATAGCCCACTGCCTTGGCGCTGTGGGCAAGCTCCGAACCGAGGCTTTTATAGCTGGCCATCACCAGCCCGCTGCAATCGTAGCGCAGCGGCCCGTATGCGCCCAGCACATAGGGCTTGCCCAGCTCGCCAGAGGCAATGACGGTTGCGCACTCGTTCTTCGTGAGCAGCGGCTGCATGAAGCAGCCAAGCAAAAGAAGGCAGCAAAGCACGGCGGCCAGCCTTTCAGCTAACCTGCGCATGCGCTTCATTCGGATCGCTCCTGCTGCATGGACTGGCGCTCCCGCCGCTTGTCCGTGCGGATATCCACGCCGCGCTCCACCTGATCGATGCGGTGGCCATCCACCTCGTAGACGAAATCCGAGGGCAGATCCACCATCTTGGCGATCATGAAGTGGATGGGCATGCTCCGCTGGGTATACATGATCTCATGCTCGCTCATGTAGTTGGGCTGGTAGCCGGAGGCGTGCAGATCATCGGTCTGGTAGGTGATCTCGAAGCCGCTCATTGCCATATAGCGCTTGGTGGCGGTGAAGAGAGTGGGATCGTCGGTCTTGAAGTGGATCTCGCCGCCCGGAGCCAGAAAGGAGCGGTATTGCAGCAGCTGGCGAGGGTGGGTGAGCCTGCGCTTGTGCTGCTTTGCCTTTTCATTCCACGGGTTGGGAAACTGTATGTAGATGCGGCTGACGCCATCCTCCGGCGCAAAGCAGTCGGTGATAAACATGGCGTCCACGGCGGAGAGCATGAGGTTATCCACGCTGTCATCGCCGTACTCAGCGGCGGCATTTTTGATGGTAACGGCCAGCACATGGCGAACCTCATCGATGGCGATGAGGTTCACATCGCGCTCGGCATGCGCCATCTTCACCGTGGATACGCCCTTGCCGCAGCCGATCTCCAGATGCAGCGGGGCTTCTGGCCGGGCAAAGCGCTGCCGCCATATGCCGCGAAGCTCGCTTGGTTGGTTCACAAGGTAGGGGCAGCTGTCCAGCAGCGGCTCCGTCCATGGCTTTCTTCTCATTCTCATATGGCTTTACTGCTCCTGCTTATCCTGCTGCTGATTCTGCCTGCGCAGGTTTTCCTGATAGAGACGCTCCTCCTCCTCGACGGCGGCCTCGTCGGCAGCCTTTTTCTCCTGCGTGCGCTTCACATATAGCAGCAGCGCGCCGCCCGCCGTGGAGATGAACCAGAGCACCAACCCCTGCGCAAAGTTTGCAAAGATCATCATGGCAAGCCCGGCGGCATAGAGCGCAATGATGGCGATGGGCAGTATTTTCCTGAGCAGCATGTCCTTGGTTTGCTTATTCATGGCTGTTTCCTTCCTGATGATGGATTTCATATAGAAATAGTTTACCACATTTCTGGCAAGTTGGAAAGAAAATTTCCGTTAGCACTTGCGTTTGGCGCGGAAATTGGTTATACTGCTGGGAGAAAAGGAGATGCAACGCAGATGAAAAATGGCATGCTGGCGGGCTTCATCGCTCGATTTGAGGATATACTTTCCAAGCTGGATGAGATAACGATGAACGAGGAAATGGAGGAGCTGAACGCACAGCTGGAGGACGCGATCTTCCTGCTGGACAGCACGTCCGAGGATGATGAGGACGCCGAGGAGGATATTTCCGGCGCGCTGAGCGAGATCATGAGCCTTTCTGGCGATTATGCCGCGCTCGATGCAGAGGACGAGCAGCTTGGGCAGCTTGCCTTGGAGCTTGAAATGGCGGCGAGGATGGCAGCTAAGAATATCGGCGTGGAGCTGGAATAATGTAAAAACGGGCAGGCAGATCAAGCGCCGGAACTGTGCTTTCACAGCTCCGGCGCTTTGCTTATCTGCTTGGCTGGTTCAATCGCTTTCGGCACAATCGCTGCACAGGCAGCCGCTGCGCTCGGCGCAATCATCGCACAGCGCCGCGCCGCAGCAGGTGCAGCGCCTGAAGCAGCGGGAATCCGCCAGCCGAAAGCAATCCCGGCATTCAATGATTGCCATACAAAACCACGCTCCCTTCGCTGCTTAGCCTGCCCGAGCCTTGGCTGGCTTATGCATGCAGTATATCGTGCAGCGCCCGCAGCAGAGCCTCCACCTCGGCATGGCTGTTGGCGTGACCCACGCTTGCCCGAACCGCACCCCTGCGCAGCGTACCCAGCAGACGATGTGCGCCCGGCGCACAGTGCAGCCCGCCGCGCACGGCGATGCCACGGCGGGAGAGCGCGTCGGCAAGCTCGCTGGAGGATAGGTCGCCAAGGTTGAAGCTGACGATGCCTGCCCGGGCGGCCTCATCGCGAGGGGAATAGAGCAGCGCCTCCGGCATGGCGCGTATTCCCTCGTAGAGCGCCGTGCAAAGCTCCCGCTCGTGCATCATGATGCTGGATAGATTGGCCTGCACCTGCTCCACGCTAGCCTTTAGGCCGGCGATGCCCGGCAGGTTCAGCGTGCCTGCCTCATAGCATTCGGGAGATACGTCCGGCTGGAGCATGCTATCGGAATCTGTGCCGGTGCCGCCCTCGCGCAGGGGACGCAGCTTCATTCCGCCGCGCAGATACAGCCCACCGGTGCCTTGGGGGCCGAGCAGCGCCTTGTGGCCGGGGAAGGCATAGAGGTCGCAGCCGAGCCTTTTCACATCCACCGGCATGCCGCCCAGCGCCTGCGCGCCATCGATGAGGAAGGGAATACCCTCCTCTCGAGCCATGCGGCCGATGGCGGCCACCGGCTGGATGGCTCCGGTGACGTTGGAGGCGTGGGTCACGGCGATCAGGCGGGTGTTTTTGCGTATCTGTCGGCGGATATCCTCTGGATGCACGAAACCATCCTGCCGGGGAGATATGAGGGTCAGGGCGATATCGCCGCGGCTGCTCATGCCCGAGAGGGGTCGAAGCACGCTGTTGTGCTCCAGCATGGTGGAGATCACATGGCTGCCGCGCCGAAGAGAACCCTTGATGGCGAGGTTCAGCGCATCGGTGCAGTTGAATTGAAAGCAGATGCAGTCCTCCTCGGCCGCGCCGAGCAGCCGCATCAGAGCTTGCCGCGCTTCATATACGCATCTGGCAGCTCGCAGGGCGGCGGCATGACCGGAGCGACCCGGATTGGCATTGAACTCTCTGAGGGCGTCCAGCATGGCAAGCTGCACGGCTTGCGGCTTGGGACTGCTGGTTGCGGCGTTATCGAAATAGATCTGCATGGGAAATCCTCCTTCACCCAGTTGAGCGCGGCAGCGTAGGATATTATACTTGCGCAGGCAAGGCTTTGAGAACCTGCCGCGCAGCTAAGGAGAAGGGAGGATGCTTGAAGATGCAGGAGGTTTACGGCATTGCAGCCTTTCGTTCGCGCCAGCAGGTGCTTCACTTTGAGGATACGCTGCACCGCGCCGGTCTGAGCGTGGGCGTGGTTACTACGCCGCGGGCAGTGGCGATGGGCTGCGGTCTATCGGTGCGCTTTCATATAGAGGATGCGGGGAGGGTTCGGCAGCTGCTGCGGCGGGAGAACCCCGGCAACCTGATCGGCCTGTACCGGGTGGAGCAGGGAGGAGTCAGACCCGTGATCACGCCGCTGCCGAAATGAGGAAGCGAGCAAGAGGAGGAGCCACCTTTCAGCGGCTCCTTTTAACTTGACCAAAATGTGCAGAGCATAGTATAATACAAATTGGTGAACCGTAATTGATTCGCACGACACAGCTTTCAGAAGATGCTTTACGAAGGGAGCGTGGGTCTATGGATCGCGCACGGGCAGCGCAGGTCATGGCTGCTCTGGCTGCACTCTATCCCGATGCGGGGCCGGAGCTGAACTTCAGCAATCCCTTTGAGACGCTCATCGCCACCATTTTGTCTGCCCAATGCACGGACAGGCGGGTGAACCAATGCACGGCAAAGCTCTTTCCCCGCTATCCAGACGCCCATGCCTTGGCAAAGCTCAGCCCGGAGGAGCTGGAAATAGAGATCAGGGAGTGCGGGCTTTACCGCAACAAGGCAAAGAACATCATTGCCGCCTGTCGGGCGCTGGTGGATAGGTATGATGGTCAGGTTCCCTGCGAGCGGGAGAAGCTGATGGCGCTGCCCGGCGTGGGTCAAAAAACGGCTGGCGTGGTGCTGATGGCTGCCTTTGGCGACCCGCAGATTCCTGTGGATACCCATGTGTTCCGCGTGTCAAGGCGCATCGGTCTTGCCGATGGAACCACGGCGGACAGGGTGGAGAAGCAGCTTCAGGCGCTTCTGGAGCGGGATACATGGATAAATGCCCACCACCTGCTGATCTGGCATGGCCGCAGGCAGTGCCATGCGATCAAGCCAAGCTGCGCAAGCTGCCCTCTGGATGGCGGGCTGTGCGGTCACTGCGTGGAAAAATAGTTTTTTGCAAATACCATGCCGCGATAGAAACGCGGATGCTTCCAAGGAGTAGATTATGGCGCTTTTTGTAGATGTAGTATCGATCACGGCAAAGGCTGGCGACGGCGGAAATGGCTGCGTGTCCTTCCATCGTGAGAAATATGTAATGGCTGGCGGCCCGGATGGCGGCGATGGCGGTCGCGGCGGCGATGTGGTGTTTCTGGCTACCGACCGCATGCACACCCTGATGGACTTCCGCTACCACCGCAAGTTCACCGCCGGCAACGGCGAGGATGGCAGCGGCAACCGTCGCAGCGGCAAGAACGGCGCGAACGTGGTGATCGAGGTTCCGCCCGGCACCGTGGTTCGCGACAAGGAAACGGGCAAGATACTGCTGGATCTCTATGCATCCGGCGTGGAAAAGGTATTGCAGAAGGGTGGTCGCGGCGGCTTTGGCAACCAGCACTTTGCCACGCCAACCCGTCAGGC